>JAEEHP010000071.1 GCA_016280855.1 Bacteroidaceae bacterium | reverse complement strand
TCATTGCCCTGGTCAGCCATGGGGTATGCGCCCTGGGTGACCTCGAGCACATCGGAAGAAATGTTCTCGTAGGTGAATACGTTCTCATCATAGGTGGTATGATCGACAAGCTGGAGACCGCCGAATACGATTTCTGTATTCGCGATTATGTCGATCTTGATGTTGTCGCCGTCCCTGTAGATGACGAGCTCAATGGGATCGCCAGCAGGCTCGGCAGCTTCCTTGAATTTTACAGTATATTCCTTGCCGCCCCAGTCGTACTCGATATATTCATTGCTGTAAGCGCTGTCGATGTTGACGACGAAGGTGTACTCGTTGCCCTCAACATAATTGTCATTGATGGTATAGTTGATGGTGAGGAACGTGGTGCCGGCGGGAACCGTTACCAGCGCTTCATTGCCCTGGTCAGCCATGGGGTATGCGCCCTGGGTGACCTCGAGCACATCGGAAGAAATGCTCTCGTAGGTGAATACGTTCTCATCATAGGTGGTATGATCGACAAGCTGGAGACCGCCGAACACTATTGCCTCTTTGGCGATAACGTTGATCTTGAGCTTATTGTCGACCTTTTCGGCAACCAACTCGATCGCATCACCGTCTGCGTGTACATTGAGGCCTGCGAACAAGGACATCATCATAGCGACGACCGCTATGATCGCGAATAACCTTTTGCTCTTCATAATTAACCCCTTTACAAAAATAATTATTCATTGCGGAGGTATGCTGTAGGGCATACCTCCGTTGTTGACTTTAATTACCAGTTGTAAGTCTGGTTGCCGACGGCAACCTGCTTCGCCTTGGTAGCATCCATAGCCTTGATAATACCGTCGTAGTTCAGGTCAGCCGCAAGGATCTGCAGCGCGGTGAGCGTCGAATTGCCGACCGCCGCCTGGTTGATCCTGGTCGCGTCGAGAGCCTTCACGTTGCCGTCGAAGTTGACGTCGCCGCGTACGACTACCACGATGTATACGTCCGCATTGACCGTTACGGTGAACTTATGCTCGCCGTTCTCGGTGGTGCAGGTAAGACGGGTGTAGCTGTCGTTGCCGTTGTCGATCGCAACCGCGCAGGCGATATCACAGGTCACGGTGAAGGTAACTTCGCCGGAGTAGAGCTGTTCGGCAACGATGCTGGTCGTCGCCCTGCCCCTGGTGTAATCCGTTACGTAGATGTGGTAACCGGTGGGTTCGACGGCCTCGAACTGAGCGGTGTAGGTCGCTTCGCCGGTGACAGGAGCGATCTGGGGATCCCAACCGATGAAGTTATAGGTGGTCGTGCCTTCGGCGGGCTTAACGGGGGTCTCGCCGTTGTAAGCGGGGGTCTCGCCGTAAGCTACCATACCCTGCTGGAGCACAGTGCCGTCATAGTTGACGAACATGATGTTGTACTTATTGACCGTCGCCTCGAACTGCGCGGTGTAGGTGGCCTCGCCGGTAACGGCAACGATCGCGGGATCCCAACCGGTGAAGGTGTAGGTGTACTGAGCGTCGCCGGGCTTAACGGGGGTCTCGCCGTTGTAAGCGGGGGTCTCGCCGTAAGCTACCATACCCTGCTGGAGGACAGTGCCGTCATAGTTGACGAACTTGATGTTGTACTTATTGACAGTCGCCTCGAACTGAGCGGTGTAGGTCGCGTTAGCCGTTGCGGGAACGATCTGGGGATCCCAGCCGGTGAAGGTGTAGGTGTACTGAGCGTCGCCGGGCTTGACGGGAGTCTCGCCGTTGTAAGCGGGGGTCTGGTTGTAATCGACGGTGACAGTCTGCAGCGTATCGCCGTCATAGTTTACGAAGGTGATCGTGTAGGTGTTGATCGTGTACTGCGCGGTAACTACGAGATCGGACTGTACGTTGGTGAAGTCAACGTCCCAACCGGTGAAGGTGTAGCCGGTGCGGGTGGGATCTGCGGGCGCGGTGGCAGCCTGACCGGCTTCGACAGTCTCGGTCTTGAGCTCGGTGCCGTCCCAATCCTTGAAGATTACGGTGTAGGTCTGAACGGGCTCCTCGCCGATGTAGATCTTACCGTCGACAAGGGTAACGTTGGCTTCGGGATAATCGGCGTAAGCATAGTTGCCGTTATCGTTTACAACGTAAGACGACATGACGTTGGTGATGGGAAGGGGCATATAATAGCCTTCCGAATCATGAGAGAGAACGCTGATCTCGGGGATCGCGACCCACTTGAAGGTGACGCGCGCCATCTGGCCGCCCGCCTTGAGGCCGTAGAACAGATGCGTATTGTCGGGGGTGAGGCCGAGACCGATATACAGATAGGTGTTGCCGTCGCCAAGACCGGTGTATTCCTTGTTGATGGTAACGGCGATCTTATCGGAGGTGGGGTTGCCGGAAGTCCAGGTGCTGTTGATCTGGCTGGCAAGACCGCCATTCCAGGTGCCGCTGGCAGCGGTCGCGGTCAGATAGGTGGGATCGTACTTGACCAACCACTGACCGGCGTACATATCGGAACCCTCGCTGATGTTGAGGTACCAGAAGAACGAGGTGCCGACTGCATCGCCCTTGCGGTCCGTCGTGTCACCGGTGATGGTGACGGAGGGAGCCTCGGGCGGAGTGGTGGGCTCGGGAGTGGGTTCGGGAGTGGGTTCGGGAGTGGGCTCGGGTGTGGGCTCCACGGTGTTGATGATGACCTTGACTTCACCGTTTTCAACGTTGATGGGGTTGTGCTGAACGCCGGCGGAGGTGATGCCGCAGTAGGAGTTGACTACCTGGATGGGCATCGGGATCGTGGTGGTCTCTTCGGGAACGGCGATGAACTTGAAGGTGATCTTCGCGAGCTTACCGCCCTCGTTGATGCCGTTGTAGTCGAAGGAGAGGAGGTTGAGCATGCACTTGACGGTACCGTTGTCGTTAAGGTTGCTGCCCATCATGAACTCATCGGAGGTGGGCTCGAGCGCTTCGCCGATAGCGGCGGCAATACCGCCCTCCCAGGAGTAATCGAACGCAGTCGCCTCGAAGTAATTCTCATCATAATCGATGACCCAGGTGCCCGCGGAGAGCGCGGCGGCCTCGGATACGGAGAAGGTCCAATCGAAGGTGTCGTTCACAGCGGGATCGGTGATCTCGAGCTTATCGCCGGTATATGTAACGGCGACGTCTTCGGCAGAGCTGATCGTTACGTTGACAGCGCCGGGAACGGTGTTGATGGGAGAATGCTGAACGCCCGAAGCGGTGATGCCGCAGTAGGAGTTAACGACCTCGATGGGCATCGCAAGAGTGGTGCTCTCGGTGGGAACGGCGTTCCACTTGAAGGTGATCTTCGCAAGCTTGCCCGCGTCGTTGATGCCGTTGAAATCGAAGGAGGCAAGGTTGAGCATGCACTTGAGTATCGTGTTGCCGTTTACAACGTCGGCAAGGTTATAGCTCATCATGAACGCGTCGGACTGGGGATCCAGCGAATCGCCGATCTGAGCGGACAGACCGCCCTCCCAGCTGTAATCGAACGCGGTGGCGGTGAGATAATTCTCATCATAATCGATGTACCAGGTGCCGGCGGAGAGCGCGGCGGCCTCGGATACGGAGAAGGTCCAATCGAAGGTGTCGTTCACCTTGGGATTGGTGACCTCAACGGTCTCGCCGGTGTAGGTGACTTCGGTGCCGGCGGGAG
>JAEEHP010000070.1 GCA_016280855.1 Bacteroidaceae bacterium | reverse complement strand
GGCAACCTCGGCACGATGGGCAGCCTCGCTTTCCTGTTCGACCACAAGTGCGTGTTCACCTTCAAGAAGAAGGACGACGTCGATATGGACGAACTGATTCTCGACCTCATCGACTACGGCGTAGAGGACGAATACGACGAGGACGAGGAAGAAGGCACGCTCACCATCTACGGCGATCCCAAGAGCTACGGCGCTATCCAGAAGCACCTGGAAGAGAGCGGCTTCGAGGACGTCGGCGGCGAGTTCTCCTACTTCCCCAACGACCTCAAGGACGTCACGCCCGAACAGCGCGAGACGATTGACAAAATGGTTGAACGCCTCGAGGAGTTCGACGATGTGCAGACCGTGTACACCAACATGAAGCCCGAGGAATAAAGCCATCCCATTCAGGCTTGTTTTTGTCCCTGGAAGCAATCGCTTCCGGGGATTTTTTTGTAGAAAGATATTAAAAAATAGAGAAAAACGAACATCACATTGATACTTTTTGTATATTTGCGCCGCATAGCAATAAAAATAAGACATTATGGAATACCTGTCCAATGGAATCATCGAGATTGCCATCGCCCCGCAAGGCGCTGAGCTACAGAGCATACGCCGCGTGACAGCCCCCTTCGAATACCTGTGGCAAGGCGATGCCACCTACTGGGACCGCCGCTCCCCCATCCTATTCCCCAATGTGGGACGCGTATGGATGAATACGGCCTACGTCGAAGGCCAAGCCTACGGCCTCGGCCAGCATGGCTTCGCACGCGACTTCCTGTTTGAGAAGGTGGTTGACGAAGACCGCCACATGGCTTTCGTTCTGCGTGCGAACGAGCAGACGCGCACCCTCTGGCCGTTCGACTTCGAGCTGCGCATCGATTACACCTTGCTGCGCAACACGCTGACCGTAGGCTGGAGCGTCAAGAACCTGGACACGCGTCCGATGGCCTTCCAAATCGGCGCTCACCCAGGTTTCAACTATCCGCACTACAACGCCGACGACGAGGTTCACGGGTTCCTGTCATTCGACTGCGACAGCCCGCTGCGCAGCACCGAGATCGTGCCCGGCGGCTATGCCGGCAAAGGCACCTTCGACGTCGCCATCCCACAGGAGGGACTGCTGCCGCTCACCAATCACACCTTCGACTGCGACACCATCGTCGAGGCCACGGGACGCGTGCGGCGCATCACCCTGCACGACAAGGAAGGCAACCCCTTCGTCACCATCATCCACCAGATGCCCATCACCGCCATGTGGTCGCCCTGCGGCGGACGCGCCCCCTTCATGTGCATAGAGCCCTGGCACGGCTGCTGCGACGACGACGGCTACGTGGGCGAGTTTTCGCGCCGCGCCTTCGTCGAAAATGTTCAGCCGGGCGACACCTGGAGTACTAACTATGAAATCATCATTGAATGACGCTTTCAGTCCTCATCCCCACCTATAATTATAACGCGCGCGCGTTAGTGCTCTCGATGGTCGAACAGGCCAAGGCCGAGCGCATTGATGCAGAAGTCATTGTGGGCGACGATGCGTCCACCTCCGAGACAGCTTGGATGGAGGACGTGGCGAGCGTCGAGGGCGTGCGCATCATCCATGCCGACCACAACTTAGGTCGTGCCCGCATCCGTAACCTGCTGGCCCTCGAAGCGCAAGGCAAATGGCTGCTCTTTGTCGATGCCGACGCCATGATGCCCGATGCCTTTTCACTCACGATGTACGTGAAGGCAGGCTTCGAAGCGCCTGTCGTCTGCGGAGGTATGTACACACCCGACGTGAACCCCAACCCTGCCGCCACGCTACGCTACAAATACGAGCGCAATGCCGACCGCCACCGCTCAGCCTTAGTGCGCAGCCGTCATCCGCATCGCCAAATATCGACCTTCAACCTGCTGGTGCGCCGCGACGTCTTCCTGGCCATCCGCTTCGATGAGCAATGCACGGAATACGGCTACGAGGACACGCTCTTCGGCATCAATTTGGGCAACGACGGAATACCTATCGCGCACATCGACAACCCCTTGGTTCACATGGGCATGGAGTCCAACGCCGAATTCCTGGCCAAGACCGAAAAGGCGATGCTGACCCTTCGGCGCATTGCATCCATTATGCCTCGCGACTTCGGCATCATCGGCGCCGCATCAAAGCTCCGCCGTCTTCACCTGACGTGGGCGATGCGCCTGTTCTACAGCATTTTCCGTAAGCCGATGCGCTCGAATCTCCTCAGCCACCATCCCAACCTGTTCATCTTCAAGCTCTACAAGCTCGGCTACTTCCTGGCGGAGTAAATGGCCGATAGACATATTCCTACGATTTGTAGCGATCGCCCCACAGCTGTATCATGCGCTCATGCAGCTTCGATTCGGCGGGGTTCGGCTGCGCGTGCCAGAAGCGTTGCGTGATGCCGTCGGGCAAGAACTGCTGCTCGACGAAATGACCTTCGTAGTCGTGGGCGTACTTGTAATCCTTAGCGTAGCCCAATTCTTCCATCAACTCCGTCGGCGCGTTGCGCAAGTGTAGCGGGACGGGCTGATTGCCAGTCTTCTTGACGAAGGCCAGCGCATCGTTGATAGCCATGTACGCCGAATTGCTCTTGGGCGATGTGGCCAGGTAAATCGTTGCCTCAGCCAACGTGATGCGTGCCTCGGGCCACCCTATCTTGTGCACGGTGTCGAAGGCGGCGTTGGCTAAAAGTAAAGCATTGGGATTGGCCAGACCGATGTCCTCGGAGGCAAGAATCACCAGACGACGGGCGATGAACTCGGGATCTTCGCCACCCTCGATCATGCGTGCCATCCAATAGATGGCTGCGTCGGGGTCGCTGCCGCGAACGCTCTTGATGAACGCCGAGATGATGTCGTAGTGCATCTCGCCGCCCTTGTCGTAAGCCAGCGGATTCTGCTGCAAGCGTTCCGACACCAATTGGTCGGTAATCACGACGGGACGGTTCTCGCTTCCAGTGTCTGTCACCAGTTCGATGATGTTCAGCAGCTTACGTGCATCGCCGCCGCTATAGCGCAGCAAGGCGTCCGTCTCCTTCACCGTGATCTCCTTCTGCTTCAACTCCTGATCCTCGTGGATGGCACGGTCGAGCAGCGTCAGCAAGTCGTCCTTGCCCAACGATTTCAGCACATAGACGGCACAGCGCGAGAGCAGCGGACGAATGACTTCGAACGACGGGTTCTCCGTCGTGGCACCGATGAGCGTCACAATGCCCTGCTCCACGGCACCCAGCAGCGAGTCCTGTTGCGACTTCGAGAAGCGATGGATTTCATCGATGAACAGTATCGGACTCTTCTGGTCGAAGAAACGGCCACCACGTGCACGATCGATCACGTCGCGCACATCCTTCACACCGCTGGTGACGGCCGACAACGTGTAGAACGGCGTCTCCAACGTGTGCGCAATAATCTGAGCCAAAGTCGTTTTGCCTACGCCCGGCGGTCCCCAGAGGATGAACGACGACACCCGCCCGCTCTCGATCATGCGACGCAACACGGCATTGGGGCCAACAAGATGCTGCTGACCGATATACCCGTCGAGCGTGACAGGTCGCATGCGTTCTGCTAAGGGCTTCATGACAGATTAACGGATTAACGAATTAACAGATTAACGAATTAACAGATTAACGAATTAACAGATTAACGGATTAACAGATTAACGGATTAACAGATTAACGGATTAACAGATTAACGGATTAACAGATTAACGGATTAACGAATTAACGGATTAACAGATTAAAGAATTAACAGATTAACAAATTAAGCGGTTAACTGCCATTGAAAAGCTCGTTAATATGTTAATGTGTTAATCTGTTAATATGGAAAGAGCGATAGACGGGACTCGAACCCGCGACCCTCGGCTTGGGAAGCCAATGCTCTACCAACTGAGCTACTATCGCATTTGTTGAAAGCGAGTGCAAAGATAGAGCGTTTTTTCGATATGACCAAGTTTTTAGCCTAAAAAAATCACACATTAAGCGCTTCGGCGTGCAATCCGGCAGCAAAACCATCGTTGCTTTAACCTCCCTTCGCTCCCTTTCGCTCCCCAAAATCCACAACTCGCAAAACTTAGTTGTATTAATATTGTCAAAAATTTGGCGGGTCGAAAAAAACTGTTTATCTTTGCACGCAAAAGGACGCACACTACTCATCAAGCAACTACAATGACCTACGCTATTCTCTCCATCATCCTGATCGGTTACGTGCTCATCGCCTATGAGCATATCACCCACATCAACAAAGCTACGATAGCCCTGTTCGCTGCCGTGGTGGGTTGGGTTCTGTTCATGATCACAGGCTCCGAGTTCGTCACCCGCATGCATGGAGCTGAATATGCGGCGTTTGCGTCAAGTCTGGGAGATAGCGCCACGACGGTGAAGCAGTTCATCGCCAGCCACGTGTTCATCGGTTATGCCGCATCGCTCTGCAGCATCGTACTCTATCTGCTGGCAACCATGAACATCGTCACGGTGCTGAACGCCAACGGATGTTTCGACTTCATCACCGATGTCGTCCGCGCCAAGGACAGCCGCGTGCTGCTGTGGGGGCTGGTGGCTTTCACGTGGTTGCTGTCTGTGAACCTGGACAACCTGACGACCACGGTGCTGATGCTGATGATCATGCGTCGCATCGTTGAGCAGACACGTTGGCGGATGTGGATAGGTTCGGCCATCGTGATTGCCGCCAACTGCGGCGGAGCGGCAACGGTCATCGGCGATCCCACGTCGTTGGTCGTGTGGACGCGCGGCGCCGTAACCCCTACGGATTTCTCGTTCGCCCTGATCCTTCCGACGTTGGTGGCCACGGCCATCCCGACGTTTCTCATCAGCCGTTCCCTGCCCGAACACATTGACATCGTGCGACCCATCACCCGTTTCCGCGGCAACCAAAGTCCGCTGCATCTATGGCAGAAAGTGACGATGCTGGTGGTGGGTCTTGGCGGTCTGTGGTTTATCCCCACGTTCCACCGCATCACGCTCCTGCCGCCGTTCCTCGGCGCATTGTGTGTGCTCGGCGTTCTGTGGGTGTTGCACGAAGTGATGAACCATCGCCGCATCATGAGCAACCAACCTCTGGAGGTGAGCGACGAGCGTCAGTTCCAGTTCGCAAGCCTGCAGATGATCATGTATTTCGTCGGCGTGTTCATGTGCGTGGCGCTGCTCATCGAGACGGGCGTCATGTCGTCGATATCAGCGTGGTGCGACGAATGGATTCACAACATCTACATCATGAGCATCGCGATGGGAGCCATCAGCGCCGTGCTGGACAACATCGCCCTGGTGTTGACGGCCATCAACATTTATCCCGTAGCCGAGAACATCAGCGCGCTCTCCCCTGCTCTCGACCCCGAATACGCATCGTCGTTCCTGCCGAATGGTCAGTACTGGCATCTCATCATCTATAGCGGCTGTGTGGCAGGCTGTCTCCTGCCTATCGGCAACCTAAGCGGCTATGCGCTGATGAAGGCAGAAAATGTCAGTATTTTATGGTATGCGCGCCATATCCTGCTCAAAGTGATTCTCGGCTGGTTTGTAGGCCTCGGAGTGTACTTTTTGGTCGATTTATGGTTGCGATGAACACGCATTTTGGATGTAAATGAACATTTTAGGTCAAAAAAATCAGAAATTGTTTGCAAACGTCCAAAAAGTATTGTATATTAGCGGCGATTTTCTATAAAAATGATACGATTATGGCAAAAAGAAGGAATCTGAAGAAAGCTATTAACCTCATGAGCGAGGACTTGCTCGTCGAATTGTTAGCTGCAGGTCAAGCCCACAAGAATGTGCCTATTGAGGATATTGAGAACATTGCACAAAGCATCCTCATGATGCAGACCGATTTCATCAGTCGTCTGAGCCATGTGGACAAACTTCAGGTCGGTCGTTTCTTCCGACAACTTCGTGACGACCTGGCCGTAAGCACAAACGAAATCATCGACAATATTTATCATCTGAGTTAACGAACTCATGCAAAAGTTTTTCCGATTCATCCTCTATCGCCTCATGGGGTGGAGAACACAGATGTGTATGCCGCTTCCGCAGAAGTACATCATCGCTCTGGCTCCGCACACGAGCAACTGGGATTTCGTCATGGGACAGCTGTTCAGCCGTGCCGAGGGGGTCCGTTGTCAGTTCCTCATGAAGAAAGAGTGGTTCAAAGGCCCATTAGGGCGCTATTTCCGACACGTCGGAGGAATACCCGTAGAACGCAGCAAACACACCAGCCTCACAGACCAGCTGGCCGACCTGGCACGACGCAGCGAAACGTTCAGCCTCTGCATCACACCCGAAGGCACACGCAAGCCCACCACAGATTGGAAGCTCGGCTTCTACTACATTGCCCTCAAGGCCGAGCTGCCGATCTTGCTGTTCGGACTCGACTACAAACAGAAACGCATCGTCTTCGACAAAGTCGTTCAGCCCAATGGCGACGTGGAGCACCAGATGGCTGAGATTAAAGCATATTACAAGGACTTCCAAGGGAAGTACCCGGAGAACTTTCTCGTATGAAAATAAACATAAACACCTTCCTCAAAAGGAATACGATTTTGGTATGGCTTCTATTGACGGTAGAAGCCGTTTCATTTGCACAAATCGTGCAACGCGACAACGTTAAGAACCTCTTGACAAACTATTTTGCCAACTACGACCTCGGCATTCGGGTATCCGGCGACAAGTGCGTCGTCGAGGACGTGCGTGCCGACGAAGCCAGCAAGATGATGTTTATCTTCGTCTCCGAGGCGTTCGGCATGCAACCCTTCGACCAGCAGAAAGTCGATCGCATCTATCGCGAAGTACGGCTGCAGTTGGCTGGCTCCTATACGACCTACAAATTGTATATCTACGCCAAGGATCAGCTCATCGACGAACTCGTGCCAGGCGGCACGGGCAACCTCATCCGCTCGTGGCAGGACATCCGCCATCGCGGCAACGCGTGGGTGACACCCCTCGATCGTCCCTACGACGTAGAACAAGGCCTGCAGGACCGCCATCTATGCCTTTGGGCGAGCCATGGCCGCTTCTATTCGCTGAAAGATAGCGAATGGCAATGGCAACGTCCCAACCTGTTCTGCACCACCGAAGACCTTCTGTCACAGACTTTTGTCGTGCCTTACCTCATGCCCATGCTCGAAAACGCTGGAGCCATCATCTATTCTCCGCGCGAACGCGACTGGCAGAAGCATGAAGTCATCATCGACAACGACCAGCCCAACCGCAACGGCCTTTACCTTGAAATCAACGGCCACCACAACTGGGAAGCGGCCGGCATCGGCTTTGCACACTTGAAGGACATCTATCTCGACCGCGACAACCCGTTCCTCGACGGCACAGCCCGCATGGCTGCCACACAGACACGCCAGTCGCAAGCCAGCAGCGTGGCCTGGATTCCTACCATTCCCGAGGATGGCGACTATGCGGTCTATGTCTCGTATATCACCCTGCCCAACAGCGTGAGCGATGCCAACTACACCGTTCGCCATGCCGGACAAACCACACATTTCCGCGTCAACCAACAGATGGGCGGCGCCACGTGGGTCTATCTCGGCACCTTCTTCTTCAAGGCCGGCAACAGCCAGGACAACTGCGTCCTGCTGAGCAACCAGAGCAACTACCGTGGCTACGTCACGGCTGACGGCGTGCGGTTCGGCGGCGGCATGGGCAACATCGCTCGCGGCGATTCCATCAACCACTCCGTCAGCGGTCTGCCACGTTTCCTCGAAGCTGCCCGTTATTCCGTGCAATGGGCAGGAGCGCCCTACGAAGCTTACGCCTCGAAGGCTTCCACCAACGATTATGCCGAGGATATCAACGCCCGCTCGGCCATGGAGAACTATCTGGCACGCGGTTCAGCCTATGTGCCAGGCGACTCCGGACTTCACGTGCCCATTGAGATGAGCGTGGCCCTGCACACCGATGCCGGCATCACTCGCGACAGCACTTTCATCGGCTCTTTAGGCATCTACACGACCGATTTCAACGGAGGCATTCTGCCTTCAGGCCTTTCGCGACTCACCTCACGCGACCTCTGCGACCGCGTGCTCACCCAGGTTTACGACGATCTCGACAGCCTGCTGGGCCGTTGGACGCGACGCCAGATGTTCGACCGCAACTATAGCGAGACGCGCGAGCCCATGCCACCGGCGATCATCCTCGAGATGCTGTCGCACCAGAACTTCAACGACATGCGCATGGCGCACGACCCGTATTTCAAGTTCCTCATGGCGAGGTCGATATATAAAGGCATCCTCCGTACGGTTCACTCGTTGCACAACAGCGATGCTGCCGTCGTACAGCCGCTGCCCGTCAGCGCTCCTGCCGCCCACATCATACCTCAGGAGCGAAACATCACCCTCACGTGGCTGGCAACGTCCGATCCGCTCGAAGCGTCGGCCATGCCTACGGGATTCGTTGTCTATCACGCCATCGACGACGGCGACTTCGACAATGGCACCTTGGTGGACGATGCTTCGTTCCGCCTCAGCGATGCCACGACCAACGTGCTCCACCGCTTCCGCATCACAGCCTGCAACAAGGGTGGCCAGAGTATGCCGTCGCAGGAGATTTGCGCTTACATCTACGACCAAGGCGGTCCGCAAGTGCTCATCGTCGATGCCTTCGATCGTCTCGCCGGTCCGCGACCCTTCGAGAACGACACCGTACTTGGCTTCGACCTGACGGGCGACCCTGGTGTGCCGATGGCTAAGATGCCTGGTTTTTGCGGCCCGCAGATCTGCTTCAACAAAGCTACGATGGGACGCGAGGGCTACGGCGCACTCGGATACAGCACATCGGAACTGGAAGGCACGATCGTGGCAGGCAACACCATGGACTGGAGCACACGCCATGCCCGCGACATCATCGCCGCCTGCAAAGGACGCGTCAACATAGGCAGCTGCACGGCACAAGCCACTGAACGCGCTGTGTTCGACAGCCGCAGCTACCAGATGATGGATCTTGTGTTCGGACTCAACAAGGCCGACCACTACAGCCTGCTCCAGACGCGCGTATTCTCACCTCGTCTGATCCAAATGGTCGCCGAATTTGTTCGCTCGGGAGGCAATATCCTTGCCAGTGGCGCTTATGTGGGAACTGATCTTTCAAGCGACGACGACCGTCTCTTCGCCCGCTCCATCCTGAAATACGACTTTGCAGAGTCGTTGCCTACAGACTCCTTGAGCGGCCTCACCGGCATGAGTACATCATTCGACATCTACCGCACGTTCAACGAGAAGCGCTATCGTGTCTCCTCCGTCGATTGCATCCAACCCACGGAAGGTGCCTTCTGCCCGCTGATCTATACGCCTACGCAGAAGTCGGCAGCCGTGGCCTACAACGGCACAGACTACCGCGCGTTCACCCTCGGCTTCCCATTGGAATCCATCATCGACGACGAAACACGCATCGCGGTGTTAAGGGGCATTATTCAGTTCCTGATTCCTTGAAGCGACGCTTAAACCTGTGGGGAATAACTATTTTAATTTCAAACAGTTCACGATTCATCACGACCGCTGTGCCATGAAAGTCGGCACAGATGGTGTCGTGCTTGGTGCATGGGCTCCGCTACCTGAAGAAGGCCGTGTGCTCGACATCGGAACAGGCAGCGGTTTGATGGCATTGATGATGGCTCAACGAGGCCGTTTGCTGCACGTGACGGGCATTGACATTGATGCCGAAGCCGTCCTCCAGGCTCGTGAGAATGTGGCCGCCTCGCCTTTCGCCGATCGCGTGGCGATAGATCATCTGAGCCTTCAGGAGCTGATGTCCGATGCTTCGCAGGCATCTGCCTTCGATGCCATCGTCTGCAACCCGCCTTTCTTCGAGTCGTCGCTGCTGCCGCCTGATGCTCAGCGAGCCCTGGCGCGGCACACCACTTCCCTACCCTTCAACGAACTGATCCAGGGTGCACACTTGCTGTTGCGCTCAGGAGGTTTGTTCAGCGTGATTCTACCCACAGACTCCTTTGACGAGTTCCGACGTTTGTGTTTCGTCGAATCGCTCTACGTCAAGACTGCAGTTCTGGTGCAGACCAGCGCCCGCAAAACACCCAAACGCGTGATGGCCTGCTTCGTCAAGGACGAGATTCAAGAGTCAACCACCGACACCCTTATTTTGACCGAAGCTGGCACCCGAAGTGCCGATTACAGACGTCTGACAGACGATTTCTACCTCTATTAGTCCGATTCTTGACTTTTTATAGCGCCTAAATCAAATTTTTTGCTTACCTTTGCGCGCTATTTCATAGACTTCATCACAGATGAGTAACGAAAACAATCATAATCCATTCGCCTTTATTGCTGAATTCGAGGGCAGCGAGGAATCCATCTTCAACATCTTTTTCAATGATGTCCTTCCCGTCTTGCCTCTGCGCAATATGGTACTCTTCCCAGGAGTCATCCTGCCCGTTTCGGTGGGACGTCCCTCCTCGCTGCGCGTTTGCCAGCAGGCTTACAGCAACGATACCTACATCGTATGTGCCACACAACGCGATGAGGACATCGACATCCCCAAGCAGAACGACCTCTACGACATCGGCATCGTGGCGCGCGTCGTCCGTTTCTTCGAGATGCCGGACAACACGACCAGCATCATCATCCAAGGTTTCACGCCCGTGAAGCTGCTGCAGGTCAATTGGTCACAGGACAGCGAGCTTCAAGCCCATGTGGAATCGAACGGCGAGCTGTTCTCCGAGATGGGTCTGAACACCTACCACCTGCTCTGCCAAACCCTCTACGAACGTCTGCGCGAATACATCGACATCAGCGACCAGTTCAGCGGCGACACCATGGCGGCGATCAACAATGCCTCCTCGATGAGCTTCTTCGTCAACTTCGTTTGTGCGAACATGCCTTTCGACGTGAAGGCGAAGGTCGATCTGCTTCGGCAACCCAGTCCGTTGGCACGAACCACGGAGCTGTTGCGCATGATTTCCAAGGAGATACAGTATGCCCGCATACGTAGCGACATCCGTCAGAAGACGCAGGTCGATCTCGACAAACAGCAACGCGACTATTTCCTGCAACGCCAGCTGCAGAATATCCAGGAGGAACTCGGACAGAAGTCCACCGACGACGTCGAGAAGCTTCGCCACAAGGCAGCTAAGATCCAGTGGAACGACGATGTCAAGAACACGTTTGAGAATGAGCTCGCCAAGCTCGGACGCATGAATGCACAGAGTCCCGACTATCAGGTGCAGCTCACCTACCTCGAGACGCTCGTGCAACTGCCGTGGAACAAGCGCACGAAGTGCAACTACAACCTGCCGCGTGCCGAACGCATACTCGAGAAGAACCACTATGGGATGAAGGAAGTGAAGGAACGCATCCTCGAGCACATTGCCGTGCGTTATTTCAGCCACGACAAAGCGCGCCCCACGATCCTCTGCCTCTATGGTCCTCCGGGTGTCGGCAAGACATCGCTCTGCCGTAGCATCGCCGATGCGATGAACCGCAAGTATGTCCGTGCTTCCTTAGGCGGACTGCACGACGAGGCCGAGATTCGCGGTCACCGACGCACCTACATCGGCGCTATGCCAGGACGCATCATCAAGAGTCTGATCAAAGCAGAATCGTGCAACCCCGTTTTCGTGCTCGACGAGATCGACAAGATCACCGAAAGCACCCACAACGGCGACCCCGCCAGCGCGCTGCTCGAAGTGCTCGACCCCGAACAGAACAAGGCCTTCCACGACAACTTCCTCGAGGTGGACGTCGATCTCTCCGACGTCATGTTCATCGCCACGGCCAACACCATCGGCACGATTCCTCGTCCCCTGCTCGACCGCATGGAGCTCATCGAGGTCAACGGCTATATCACCGAGGAGAAGATCGAGATTGCTAAGCGCCACCTCGTGCCGCGCGTCAAGGAAGGCTGCGGACTGAAGGAAAACAAGAGCATCAAGCTCAACAAAGCGGCGTTGGAGTTCATCATCGAGAACTACACTCGCGAGAGTGGCGTGCGCGGCTTGGAAAAAGAGCTCGACCGTTTCTTCCGCCGTATGGTCCTGCACTACGAACGCAAGAACGAATTCCCCTTCCTCGACGTCCGACCCGCAGACATCGAAAAGATTCTCGGCAAGCCTAAGTACCAGCGCGACATCTACCAGGGCAACGGCTTCGCTGGTGTCGTTACGGGTCTGGCTTGGACCAGCGTCGGCGGCGAGATCCTCTTCATCGAGACCAGCCTCAGTCGTGGCAAGGGACAGAAGCTCACGTTGACGGGCAACCTCGGCGACGTGATGAAGGAATCCGCCATCCTCGCCCTCGAGTTCATCAAGGCTCATGCCGAGGAGATCGGTGTGGATATGCGCATCTTCGACAACTACAACATACATATTCACGTGCCCGAAGGTGCTGTGCCCAAGGACGGACCCAGCGCCGGCATCACCATGGCGACGTCACTCGTTTCGGCTTTGACGCAACGCAAGGTTCGCCACAGCATCGCCATGACCGGCGAGATCACCCTGCGCGGCAAAGTACTGCCCGTCGGAGGCATTAAGGAGAAGATTCTTGCCGCCAAGCGTGCTGGCATCACCGACATCATTCTCTGCCGCGACAACCGCAAGGACATCGAGGTCATCGAGGAACTATACGTCCGCGGACTCACCTTCCACTACGTCGAGAACGTGCTCGAAGTGCTCGATCTCGCCCTGCTGAAGGATCTGGTGGAACATCCCATTCAATTTAAACTTGATGACGAGACGCACCCGACGGAGAGTAAATAGTATTGCCAATGAGTAACAAGACTATACAAATGCCAGATGTGACTGCTCCGGGGTCTTTTACCCTATCCGCCCAGGATCTGCAGTCCTCAGCCCGCGCCGGTGTCTTCCACACCGACCACGGCGACATCCGCACGCCGATATTCATGCCCGTCGGCACGGTGGGCTCCGTGAAAGGCGTACAGCTGCGCGACTTATACGATGACATCAACGCTGAAATCATCCTCGGCAACACCTACCACCTGTACCTTCGTCCGGGCACCGCTACGCTTGAGGCTGCAGGCGGCCTGCATAAGTTCAACGGCTTCTCGCGCCCCATGCTCACCGACTCTGGCGGCTTCCAGGTGTTCTCGCTCACGGGCATCCGTAAGTTGCGTGAAGAAGGCTGCGAGTTCCGTAGCCACATCGATGGCAGCAAGCATTTCTTCTCCCCTGAGCGGGTCATCGACATCGAACGCAGCATCGGCGCCGACATCATGATGGCCTTCGACGAATGTCCTCCGGGCACAGCGCCTTACGACTACGCCAAGAAGAGCCTTGCGCTAACCCACAACTGGCTCGACCGATGCGTGAAACGCTTCAACGAGACAGAACCTAAGTACGGCTACCGTCAGGCACTCTTCCCTATCGTGCAGGGATGCACCTATCGCGACCTGCGCACCGAAAGTGCCGAGTTCGTAGCCGCGAAGAATGCTCAAGGCAACGCCATCGGAGGACTCGCCGTGGGGGAACCGGCTGAGGTGATGTACGAGATGATTGAGCTCGTCAACGGCATCCTGCCTCAAGACCGTCCGCGTTACCTCATGGGCGTGGGCACACCAGTGAACATCCTTGAAGCCATCAGCCTCGGCGTGGATATGTTCGACTGCGTCATGCCTACCCGCAACGGCCGCAATGCCATGCTCTTCACCGCCGAAGGAACGATGAACATGCGCAATGCCAAATGGGCCGACGACTTCTCGCCCATTGACCCCGACGGCCACAGCTACGTGGACACGGCTTACACGCGCGCATACCTTCATCATTTATATAAGTCTCAGGAACTGCTGGCCTTGCAGATTGGCTCGCTCCACAACCTGGCCTTCTATCTATGGCTAGTCCGCGAAGCACGCCGCCATATCATCGAGGGCGACTTCCGCACGTGGAAAGACTTAATGATTCCTAAGCTATCACAACGGCTATAAGATGAAAAAGTTTTTGAAGTCCATCAAGCGCAATTTCTTCTCAAGGTTCGACAGATATATCATCTTCAAGTTCCTTGGGACTTACTTCTTTTCCATCCTCCTCATCATCTCCATCGCTGTCGTGTTCGACTTTTCGGAGCATTCCGACCGCTTCACGACGAACCATGCCCCGGCGATGGCCTTGTTCAACTACTACCTCAACTTCATCCCGTTCTACACCAACCTCTTCTCGGCGCTGTTCGTCTTCATCGCCGTCATCTTCTTCACCTCCAAGCTTGCCGAGAACTCCGAGATCATCGCCATGATGAGCACCGGCATCAGCTTCGGGCGCCTCATGCGGCCCTACATGGTGTCCTCCGCCATCATCGCAGCCATGAGTTTCTATCTCGGCTCGGACGTGATCCCCAAAGGTTCGGTCAAGCGCGTGGAGTTCGAGATGCGCTACAAGAACAAGAAGAAGCCGCAGATTGCCGAACACATTCAACTGCAGGTCGATACGGGCGTCATCGCATACATCGATCATTTCGAAGGCTATTCCAAAACGGGTTATCGCTTCTCGCTCGATAAGTTCCAGAACAAGAGTCTCGTCAGCCATCTCACAGCCCAGCGCATCCAGTACGACTCGCTCGCCGACGAACGCTTCCATTGGAAACTCTACGACGTGAAGATACGTACGCTTCAGGGGCTGCGCGAACACATCACGACCAAGAGCTTCCTCGACAGCGTCATCATCATGGAACCCAAGGACTTCTTTGTCGTCAAGAACCAACAGCAGACGCTCACCAACCAGGAACTGGTCGATTACATTGGACTCCAGCGCCTGCGCGGCTCCGGCAACGTCACGGTGTTCGAGATGGAGTACAACAAGCGCTATGCCGACCCCTTCGCGGCCTTCATCCTCTCCGCCATCGGCCTTGCACTCTCCTTCCGCAAGCGCAAGGGCGGCATGGGTGCAGCCCTCGGCATTGGTCTCGCCCTCTCCGCCACGTTCATCATGCTGCAGACCGTCAGCTCTACATTCGCCATCAATAGCGGCTGGCCTCCGTTGTTAGCCGCCTGGATGCCCAACCTCCTTTTCACCATCGTCGCCATAATTCTCTACCGACGCTCATTACGTTAACTATGCAATTCGAAGAATTAGATCTCAATTACGACATACTCGATGCGCTCGACGACATGAACTTTGTCGAGTGTACACCCATTCAGGAACAGGCAATCCCTCCCCTCTTGGAAGGCCGCGACCTCATCGGCGTTGCCCAGACAGGCACCGGCAAGACGGCAGCCTACCTTCTGCCCGTACTCTCGCAACTGCGCGACGGCGGCTTCCCCAACGATGCCATCAACTGCGTCATCATGGCACCCACTCGTGAACTGGCTCAACAGATCGACCAGGCCATGCAGGGATTCGCCTACTACCTCGACGGCATCTCCAGCGTCAGCGTCTATGGCGGCAACGACGGCATCCGCTACGAACAGGAGAAGCGGGCACTCAGCCTCGGCGCCGACGTTGTCATCGCCACGCCCGGACGTCTCATCAGCCATCTCTCGCTCGGCAACGTCGATCTCTCGCGCGTCAGCTTCTTCATTCTCGACGAGGCCGACCGTATGCTCGACATGGGCTTCTACGAAGATATCATGCAGATTGTCAAATGCCTGCCCAAGCAGCGTCAGACGCTCCTCTTCTCAGCTACCATGCCCGAGAAGATTGTCGAACTGGCTCAAACCATCCTCACCGACCCCGTCGAGGTGAAGATTGCCCTCAACAAACCTGCCGAAGGCATCAGCCAGAGTGCATACGTCTGCTACGAAGCGCAGAAGCTGAAGATCATCGATCACCTCTTCCACGAGCGCAAGCCCGAACGCGTAATCATCTTCGTCGGTAAGAAAATCCACACCAAGGACGTCGCCATCACCCTAAAGCGAAAGGGTTACAACGCCGAGGCCATGCACTCTGACCTCCTCCAGGAGCAGCGCGACGATGTTATGTACCGCTTCAAGGCCGGGCAAATCGACATCCTCGTGGCTACTGACATCGTGGCACGCGGCATCGACATCGACGACATACAGCTCGTCATCAACTACGATGTGCCGCACGACGAAGAGGACTATGTCCATCGCATCGGACGCACAGCACGTGCCGGCAAGGATGGACGTGCCATCACGCTCGTCTCGGAGAAAGACCAGCCCCTCTTTGCCGCCATCGAACGCTTCCTCGAGAAGGAAGTGCCCAAGGAACCCGTGCCTGCAGAACTCGGCGAAGCACCGGCCTATACCGGACGCGGCGAACGAAGCCGTCGCACAGGAGGAAAAGGCCGCAATCGACATCATCGCGGAGGACGCAAAGGACAGCAGCGAGGCACAAAGCCACAGCAGCAAAACGGCAACGCCCAACCACAGGCCAGTAAGCCCAAGCGCAGAAGAAGAAAATAACATTCATCAATCATCAATCCTCTCCCCTTCGCCATCAAATCTCCTCTCCCTTGGGGAGAGGTCGGGAGTGGGCTCCTCTTCATTCATCATTTTTTTCATTTTCTTCTCCACAAATTTGGTCAATTCACAATAAAGTATTACTTTTGCACCCGCTTTCGGGGCGTAGCGCAGTTGGTAGCGCACCTGGTTTGGGACCAGGTGGTCGCCTGTTCGAGTCAGGTCGCCCCGACAAGTAAGTGAAAGAAGCTGTGTCAATCCATCACGACACAGCTTCTTTGTTTAAGATCTAGAAAATCTAGAGATTCTAGAAAATCTAGAGATTCTAGAAAATCTAGAGATTCTAGAAAATCTAGAGATTCTAGAAAATCTAGACAATCTAGACAATCTAGACAACCTACCCTCAACAAAAAGCCTTCCCGCCGAGAGGCGGAAAGGCTCTTTATAGTCGGGAATGCCTGTTGTCTTACTTCTTGCCGGCCTTCCAGAAATCCTCCTCAGCCTTGATCTCAGCCTGCTGACGATCGTATTCAGCCTTCTGGCGAGCATACTCAGCATTGTGAGCCTCAACGGTCTGGATGTTAGCCTTCAGACGCTGTGCCTGACCTGCGAGCGTGATGTCAGCGGCTGCAGCCTTGTCGCAGTAAGCCTTAGCCTCGGCATACTGCTTAGCCTTCGTGGCGATGTTGGCGCGCTGCATGTAGCACTTGCCTTCGAGGTCAGGGTTGAACTGAGCAGCCTTGTCGAGGTAAGCATAGGCGCTCTTGAAGTCGCCGCTCTTGCGCATGGCAGCTGCCACGCGGAGAGCAATGTTACCCTTCAGGTTGTCGCTCTGGCAGAGCTCGATGGCCTTGTTGTAGTACTCGACGCTCTTGGCGGTCTGACCATCCTTGTAGTACTTCTGAGCCGTACCGATGGCAGACTCGTAGGAGGGTTCGATGTTGAAAGCGTACTCGGCAGCCTTGTAATAGACGGGCGTGTCGTCGCAGTCATTGGCAGCCATCACGGTCAGGGCGCTCTTCAGGTAAGCGAGGTTCTCCTTGTTGGCCTCGATCTTCGGCGTGAAGATGGCGATGATCTGGTCGCGATCGGCAGCCTTGGACTCTGCAAAGAGACCTTCGATGGTGTTGAGAGGCGTATCGTACTCCTCGACAATCTTCTGAGCATTCGCAGGATCGGTCTCTTCTTTGGCGAGCTGCAACATCTTGTCGCAGACCTCCTTGCTCTCGAGGTAGTCCTGGAGGAACGACTCGCGGAAGCCGTTGTTGTCGGCCTGATACTTGGCATAGCTCACGCGGAAGAACATGTCGAGGACAAAACCTCTGACTTCACGACCACCTTGCTCATTGACCTTGTTAATACCATCCTTGAAGAGGGCGTAGGACTTGTCGAGGGTATAGCCAGGATCGCAAGAGGGAGCATAGGCAGCGTAGTCGTAAGCCTTGCGGGCGATGACGTCGCCTTCAGTAGCACGACGGTCAGCACGCGTGAAGGAGTTGAGGCCTTCGAGGTTCTTGACACGGGTGTCGTAGAGGTTCATGAGCTCCTCGAAGTAGGCCTGCTTCTTGGCAGGGCTCTGCTCGTTGGTGATGAGGTTGCCGAGCATCCATGCGCCATTGGTGTAGATGCCCAACTGTGAGAAGGGAGCCTTTTCGAGAATGGGCTTCCATACCTCGTAAGCCTCGGTAAAGTTGTTGCTGTTGATGGCCGTTTGGAACATGCTGAGGTTCTGACGGGTGCGGAGGCTGTCCTCGCCTGTGCCGATACGCTCGTACCACTGGGTTCCTTCATATTGTGCCATAGCTGGAGCAACAAAAGCTGCCAAGCTCAAAGCAAAAAATAAATTCTTCAGTTTCATAATGTTTATTTCATTTTTAATGTTCTACATTCTGTTGCAACTCTCATGGGTTAGACGGCGATCTCCTCATAAGGTTTAAGGCCGAGATATTCATAATGGAAATTCTTGCCTTTGGGAGAGGGAAACTGGCTGCGCGGATCGACATCGGAGCGTGTGCGCAGATGATCGATGAGGCGGTGGTAGCAGTCCATGGGACTGAAAGCCTTCACGCGGGCCGTGAACGTCGTGTCGCGGTAGTCGAACTTACCCGTCTGCGGCACGATGACCACGCGCTTGAAGTATATCGTGCCTTCGTACCATCCGGGCAGCTCCTGATTCAGACGTTGCTGTATCTGATCCTTCGTACGCAGGAACACACGGGGAGCCGCAGCACCCTCCTGCTCCATCACGCCTTCCGTCGGCTTGCCATTAGCCTTGAACTCCTCCAAGGTTGACGCCGTGGTCTTGATAACAATGAAATATACGCGGGCACGAACCTTATATCGCTTGGGGTACATCACGTCGCTCTCGGCATACTGACGAAAATCTGCCTCAAACGTAGGTGTCATCGAGAAGCCCTGAATGCCGCTGATGAACTGCAAGGCTTCCTCCACGCTGGTGACCACACACTCATCGTCGAAATAGCGAATGTATAAATTCATAGGTATAACGCTTTAAAAACGGCGGCAAAGATACATAAAATCTCGCAAACAAGCACCTTTTTTCCATTTTTACAACATCTTCACCCCCATTTTCATGATTTTTAGGAAACCACAACCCGCTTAAACCCGCATAATCCCGCATATCACCTACTCTTCCGAACCCCAAAGGCGATTCTACGGAACCCATCGCCCACCATCCTCATTGGACAGTGGGCGATGATATGTCGGGTATTTCGAACAAAGCTTTTGTCTCTATTTGCTGCCTATGGACCGATTTAGGATTAATCGTTTCGCTCCGTAAGAATAATCATTCTGCACGACAGACACAAATTTTCAGCCCAAAAATCCTAATATTTTTGATTGCTTGATGATGATGAAGCAATTGCTTGATGATGATGCAGCAATTGCTTGATGATGATTAAGCAATGATCATTCTTAGCAATAATGGCCAAGATGAACAGTCTGTTGAGGCTAAACGACTAAACGAAACGAACGATTCGCCCTGCTGCATATAATGATACAACAGGGCGAAGAGCGTTGAAGGAAGGGGGCTTTACTCATGTTTCGGAAGTTAAGCCCCAATCGGTCATTATGCACAATATCAGCTGTAACGGCTTGTAACGGTGAAAAAGGGGATGTACCATATGGTACACCCCCTTGATGATAAGATGTGGATGAAATGGGGAGGATCAGAGGCCCTTGAAGAGGCTGCTCTTCACGTAGATGCGATATTGCTTGATGCTCTCGGGAGCTCCGGCTTCGACGCGCGGCAGGTACTGGAAGCCGGTGAAGGTCTGATCCTGACCGAGGTCGATGACGAGGTGGTG
>JAEEHP010000069.1 GCA_016280855.1 Bacteroidaceae bacterium | reverse complement strand
AGGCGAAGCGGCAAAGCCGAGCGATAAGTTGAAATATGTTTCTTCTGTCTATATGATAGCTGTTCTCACCTAAAAACCTATAAGCGAAGCGACCTAATAACCTGAAAACCTAACGAAACTGAGCTTGCGAAAGTTGAGTTATATCAGATTAATTTGCTCTCATTTTGTTATACTTCCTGATCTTCTCTAATATCATTGCGTTCCACGCCGCATCTCCAGACCGCTGATAGCGGCAGTTTCCTGTAGCAGACGGCGTAAAGATGGTTTCAGCCTTCGGCGTGAGGGCTACCGTTCCGCGCTCCGAGAGGGAGAATGCTGCGTCGCCTTCGACGGCATGAATGACGACCATCGGATCCCACATCATCTGTCCCGTGTTGCAGTTGCACGTCATATAGACCTGCTTGATGGGGTGTACGTCGGTCCACGAAATGTCGCTGATAACCTGTTCGGGCTTATACTCCACTTCCTGTCCGACCTCCATCGGGGAGAACACCATATCGACCTCCTTCGGCCAGAGGCTGAAGAAGGTCTGGGCAAAGGTGATGCCTTGGGCGAAGTTGAAATCCGGCTCCACGGACTCGCCGAATACGCCGCCCTGCAGATAGATACATTTCACCTTACGGCGGATCAGTTCCACGCCACTCAGCGGCGAGATGTCGTCGCCGTCCGACGTGAGCAGATCGGCCAATGCCGTGACGAAGCCCACGGTGCAGATGCTCACAGAGTGGTCGGGCTGCCCGGCCAAGAGGCGACGGTAGAGCTGCCAGCCATCCGGCAACGACGAGTAGTCGCTGACCGTGCGACGAAACATCGGTTGACCGTTGGCTGTGGTGTAGGTCGGCAATGCCTTGTAGTTGATCCATACGCGTGGATTGATGATGCCATGGCGCACCAGTCCGATGGGCACATCGCCATGACCGAAATAGGTATTCATCACATCGGCCACGGCAGCGCAGTCTTCGCCCTCGCGGTCCACGACCACGCCCAGCAGCTTGCAGCGTCCTTCCTCCTCAAGGCGGTAGAGCATCTCCAAGGCGAAGAGGTCGTCGGTGGAGGAACCTATGTCGGAGTCGTAGATGATGAGCGGCACGCCCTTATATGCGTCCCCGTCCTTTTCCGAAGTCTCCTCGTCGGAACACGATGCCAGCGACAACATCCCGCAGCACGTCAGGACAGAGGCCAGTATCCATCGTATTGTGTGTTTCATTATTTCTATATGTTTCGTCATATATTATATGCAAAATACTGCTTTTATTTGGGTTGGGCAACACATTATCTCTGCACGCCTAAACGTACAAGCCTAAACGTTACGAACGTAAAAGCCTGCACGTCTAAACGTGTGCCTCGGTGATGCACGGAACCGCCGTGAAGCGGAACCGCTTGTAAGGTGATGTGGGATGATCTCCGGAGCGTTTACTTTCCTCGGATCAAACGGAAGAGCCAGATGAGCACCACGGCACCAACGACAGCGGTGCCGACAGAACCGATCCAACCGCCCCATGACAGGTTGAGTTGTTCGAAGAGCCAACCTCCGAAGAAGCCGCCTACGACACCGAGTAGGATGTCCCAGAGTATGCCATGACTACTCTTCATGATCCAACCGGCGATGAGACCGGCGATGAGACCTGTGATAATTCCTGCAAGCATAGTTGTAAGTTTGAAAGTTAATATTAGAGCTGCGGGAGCTCGTTTCTTATTGATAGTAAGTCTCTATTTTATAGGCGATGATCAGACGGTAGAAGGAAGCAGGTTATGCCTGGTGCTGCGGACGGAGGAGGTCGTTGACCGTCTTGACGGGGTTGAAGGTTTCAAGCGGCACTTCCACGAAGATGGTTGACCAGTCGCTCATGGCACCGTTCCACAGTCCCGGCAACTCGAGAGCCTTGAGTTCTTTGCCGCTCTTGGACTTGAAGGAGATGAAGCCCGTGGCGGGATCGACGTAGCGGGGCAGGTCGAAACGGTTGCCATGGTAGTCGCGGATGGCGCAGACAAGGTCCACGGGATTGAAATGGGTTCCGCCCGTGAACATAGCCATGTAGGCAGGGTTGTGGACGTCGATCTGTGAGCTCTCGAGGATCTGGGGACTCACGCTGCCGTCGGCATTGAAGGCGAGGAATGGTCCGCCGCCAGGTTCGCCAACGTTCTTGACGACGCCGCAGACGCGGATGGGTCGATTGAACTTGGTGCGGAGGAGTTCGATGAGTTCAGGCTCGGACAAGTCGTTGATGCCCGGCACTTCGGTGCAGAGGTCATGGCGCAGGAAATGGCACATCTCCTGCAGCTCGGCCTGGCCGATATTGCCCTCGTCGAGGCGGCGCAGGTAGTCGAAGACCTGACGCTGGGTGTTGACGAGGATGCCGGCGATGACCTGTTTCCAAAGCGTTGTGGCGGGTTTCAGACGATCAGGAACGACGTTATCTATATTCTTTATAAATACGATGTCGCTGTCGAGGTCGGAGAGGTTCTGGATGAGTGCTCCATGACCGCCCGGACGGAAGAGCAGACGGCCATCGTCGGTGCGGAACGGTTCGTTGTCCATAGTGGCAGCGAGCGTGTCGGTCGAAGGCTTCTGTTCGCTGAACGACACGTGGTATTGAATACCGTATTTCGAAGAATATTCGGGCAGGACGCGATCGACCAGTTCTTCAAAGAGTTCGCGATGTTCGGCAGAAACGGTGAAATGCACGTCGGCCTGTCCGGCAGAGGTGGCATAGAGTGCCGCCTCTACGAGGTGCTCTTCGAGGGGTGTGCGGGCACAGTCGTCGTAGGCATGGAACTGCAGCAGTCCCTTGGGCAGCTGGCCGTAGTTGAGGCCTTCGTCGTCGAGCATCGCCGTGACGATGTCTTTGAAGCGTCCTTCCTCGACGAGGGCGTCAACGCCTTCGCCGTAGAGCACTTGGCAGGCATCGTCGAGGGCAGGGTAGAAGGCAAACTTCTCGATGTTGTCGAAGTAGTTGCGCTCGAAATCGGTGACGGGGGCATCGTGGTCGCCGTCGCGGAATTCAAACATATTCTTGAACATACGCGAAGCAGCGCCGCTGGCAGGCACGAACTTGGTGATGTGGTGGCCTTCGGCTTTGTAAGCATTCCAAGCTTCTACGAAAGCCTGACATTCGGTGTCAGACGGTGCTACGATGCCATTGTCGATGGCCGCCGCTGCACGGAGCTTCAGGTAGGGGAAGCCGTCGCGGAACTGTTGTAACTGGTGTTCGATTTGCTGCAGGCTGATGCCTTTGTCAGCTAATTGTTGGAGATCGTCGGAAGTGAACATAGTTGAGAGTTGAGAGTTGAAAGTTGAGAGTTGAAAGTTGAAAGTTGAAAGTTGAGAGTTGAAAGTTGAGAGTTGAGAGTTGAGAGTTGAGAGTTGAAAGTTCTTCGCAGCAAAGCGTTGCAAGCGCCGAGCGGAGCGTTGACTTTTTGTTATAGTTTACAAAAACGTGCCCAAAAGTAGTAAAAAAGGTTCAAATGGACGAGAAATTCGGAAGAAAAAATGTATCTTCGCAGTGATTTTCTAAATCAACCATCGTCATGGAACAGAAATTTGCCCTTACAGAGGCCGAAAAGGCATTATATACTTCGTTGCACGAGCAGTTGTTGACATTGTCGAAGGACGAGCTGCCACGTGATGACTTCGCTCGGATGGAAACGTACCTGTCGGAGGCTGCCGAGACGCATGCGATGCAGCGTGATGTGTTTGGTCTTCATCCCCTCATCACTTCGATGCAGACCGCCGTCATCGTCGCCACGGAAATCGGCATGTCCCGTGCCGCCATTCTGAGCGTGATGCTCAACCGCTTGGTGTTGTGTGGCGAAGTGTCGAATGAGCAGATCCGGCGCGATTTCGGCGCCGACGTAGGCACGATCATTCACGGTCTGGCACGCATCGAGGAGCTGTACGAGAAGAATCCAATCATCGAGAGTGAGAACTTCCGTCAGTTGCTGTTGTCGTTTGCCGAGGATATGCGCGTCATTCTGATCGTCATCGCCAACCGCGTCTGCATCATGCGTCAGATTAAGGATGCCGCCAACGACGATGCCCGTCGTCGCGTGGCTATGGAGTCGTCGTACCTCTATGCTCCTTTGGCACATAAGCTCGGACTGTACAAGCTGAAGAGCGAGCTGGAGGACCTCTCGCTGAAGTACCTGGAGCACGACGCATACTATCATATCAAGGAGAAGCTGAATGCCACGAAGAAGAGCCGTGATGCTTACATACAGCGGTTCATACAACCTGTGGAAGAAAAGCTTAAGGCGGCAGGCTTGAAGTTCCACATGAAGGGTCGCACGAAGAGCATCCACAGCATCTGGCAGAAGATGAAAAAGCAGAAATGTCCTTTCGAGGGCGTGTATGATCTGTTTGCCATCCGTGTGATCCTGGATTCGGAACCCGAGCGCGAGAAGCAGGATTGCTGGCAGGTCTTCTCCATCATCACAGATATGTACCAACCCAACCCGAAGCGTATGCGCGACTGGTTGTCGATTCCCAAGAGCAACGGCTACGAGAGCCTGCACATCACGGTGTTAGGTCCCGAAGGCAAATGGGTTGAGGTGCAGATCCGCACCGAACGCATGGACGAGGTGGCGGAGCGCGGTCTGGCGGCTCATTGGCGTTACAAAGGTGTCAAGGGCGGCGAAGGTGCCGTGGAGTCGTGGCTGCAAAGCATCCGCAATGCTTTGGAGGCTGGCGACGACCTGCAGCTGATGGATCAGTTCAAGATGGACCTGTACGAAGATGAGGTGTTCGTCTTCACTCCCCATGGCGACCTGTTCAAACTGCCGCAGGGCGCCACGGTACTCGATTTCGCCTATGCTATCCACACGAAGATCGGCAACCATTGCACGGGCGGCCGCATCGGAGGCAAGATGGTGACACTGAGGCAGGTGCTGCAAAGCGGCGACCAGGTGGAAATCATGACTCATGCCAATCAGGTGCCTAAACAGGACTGGCTGAACGTCGCCAAGACGAGCCGTGCGCGTTCGAAGATACGCCAGGCCCTGAAGGAAATGGCTGCCACGCAGGCTGCGTTTGCCAAGGAGGAGCTGGAGCGCAAGTTCAAGAACCGGAAGATCGACATCGACGAAGCTACGCTGATGCACACGATGACGCGTCTGGGCTATCGTGTCGTCACGGATTTCTACAAAGCTTTGGCTGAAGGTACTTTGGAGATCAACCAGGTGATGGATGCCTACGTGCAGCAGCAGCGTTACAACCGCGGCGAGCTGTCGTCGCAGCCTGTTCAAAGTGCAGAGAACTACTCGATTAAGGATGACAGTCGTCAGATAGCCGGCAAGGGAGATGTGCTGGTGATCGACCAGGATATGCGTGGCGTCGATTTCACGCTGGCCAAATGCTGCCAGCCCGTTTATGGCGATTCCGTTTTCGGATTCCTCACGGCAGGCGGCGGCATCAAGATCCACCGCAAGGACTGCCCGAATGCTCCTGCGTTGCGCAGCCGTTACGGGTACCGTATTATAGATGCGCGTTGGGCCGGCAAGGGCGGTAGTCAGTATGCCATCACGTTGCGCATCGTAGGTCAGGACAACCTCGGCATCGTGAATAACATCACGAGCATCATCTCGAAAGACGAGAAGCTGCAGCTGCGCAGTATCTCCATCGATTCGCACGACGGACTGTTCAACGGCACGCTGACCATCATGCTTGAGGACACGAGCCGCCTGAAGCAGTTGGTTCAGAAACTTGAGGGTGTGCGTGGCGTGAAAAGTGTCGAGCGTTTTTAGCTAAACGAGGCTAAAGGAACGTCTCAGTCCGTTAAAAGGTCTTAATGAATTTTCCCGCTTCACTATTTTGTTCTATATTTGCCCGAAAATACGAGTCAAAATGAAGAAACAATATACTTTCAAGCACATTTTTTCGCTCTTCCTGATGTCGTTTTCGCTGTCGGTCGCGACGGCTATGGCTCAGGAAATCACCATTGGTTCCTACACGTTTAAGGATGGTGGCGAGTATCAAGGTGAGATGTTCCGCGGCAAGCCATTGGGCAAGGGTAAGACTATCTATCCCAATGGCGACATGTTCGAGGGTGAATATATTAAAGGAAAGCGCGAGGGCTACGGCACCTACGTGTTCGCCGATGGCGAGAAATACGAGGGTGAGTGGTTCCAGGATCATCAGCACGGACAAGGAACGTTCTACTTCCGCAACAACAATCGCTATGAAGGCCTTTGGTTCCGTGATTATCAGCAGGGTAAGGGAACGATGTACTACTACAATGGCGACCGCTACGAAGGTAACTGGCAGAGCGATAAGCGCGAAGGAGCCGGTGTCTATACCTATGCAAGCGGCGATTTCTATCGCGGCGACTGGAAAAACGACCTCAAGGACGGCCAGGGAACCTTCGTCTGGGCTAACGGTGCTCAGTATTCCGGATCGTGGAAACACGGCAAGATGAACGGTGCCGGAACGTATAAATATGCCAATGGCGATGTTTTCAAGGGCAATTTCGTCAACGATTCCCTGGAAGGCAAAGGCATCTACACCTTTAATAATGGCGACCGATATGAAGGTACTTACCGCCACAGCCAGCGCGATGGCGAAGGCATCTTCACGTATGCTAATGGTCAGAAGTACGTCGGTCAGTTCAAGAATGGTCTGAAGCACGGCAACGGAACGTTCACATCCCCCGATGGTACGAGCTACGTTGGCGGTTGGGTTGCCGACAAGAAGAGCGGCCGGGGTAAATACACGTGGCGCAACGGCGATATGTATGACGGCGAATGGCAGGACGGCATGATGGATGGCGAAGGCATACTTCGTCAGGCCGACGGCACGAAGTTCCGCGGTACGTTCCGCCAAGGCGAAAAGAATGGCAAATGTATCATGGAAACTCCTGACGGAATACGCTTCGAAGGTTCGTTCACGAACGACAAACGAGATGGTGATTTCGTGGAGAAAGATAAAAATGGTCATGTCATCCGCCGCGGACATTACACCATGGGAGTGCTGGATAACTGACCTTTTCACGACAAGATAAACGGCCCTAAAGCAGATAATCACCTACTTTAGGGCTTTTTCATGCCATTTTGTTTCCTTAAATCGAAAGATTTGTGTACCTTTGCACCGAAATTCTATAGAATAAAAACTACGTAATGATTATTGATGATTTAAAGCAGTTCGACCGCTACGTCGGTATGAACCCTTTATTTAACGCTGTAGCCGACTTCCTCGGACATGTCGATTTATTGTCATTACCAACGGGTATCACCCCTATTCAAGGGGATGATTTGTTTATCAATGTACAAGAAGCTCCCGTTAAGACGCGCAGCGAGGCTCGTTTTGAGACTCATCGCCGGATGATAGACATTCAGATTCCCCTTACGGGTGATGAGGAACATGGTTGGTGTCCTGCCCATCTGCTACCTGAAGCAGCGTACAATGCCGAGACCGACATGACGCTTCATGATCCTGCGGCTCCTCAGACCCCTGAGGACATCGCCACCACTTACTACACGCTTCGTCGTGGTCAGTTCGCCATCTACTTTCCTTCGGACGGTCATGCTCCGGCTGTGACCCCAACAGGTTTGCGCAAAGCCATCATCAAGGTGAAAGCCTGAAGCGTCTCGCGCGTACCTTATTTATATATAGGGATTCCTAAATACATCATAATGGCTATTAAAGAAACAAAGACGAGTACAAAAAAAGCTACGTCAAAATCAACGTCCAAGACGGCAAAAACGTCTAAGTCGGTTTCCGGCAAGAAAGCTACCGACAAGAAGAAGGCTGCGCCCGTTGCTGCTCCTCAACTCAAATTGATTCGCAACGATGAATGGTTAGCTCCATTCTCCGCAGCCATCGAAGGTCGTCATCAGCACGCCCTCGACAAGATTAACGAACTCACGCAAGGCGGCAAGCAGAAGCTGGCCGATTTCGCCACGGGTTATCTCTACTATGGACTCCATTTCGAGGACAAGAAATGGATTCTTCGTGAGTGGGCACCCAATGCCACGGAAATCTATGTCATCGGCGACTTCAACGATTGGAAGGAAGACAAACACTACGCCATGAAGCGTGTGCCAAAGAGCAATGGCAACTGGGAGATAAAGCTTCCGGCACGTTCCATCAAGCATGGTCAGCTCTACAAACTCTCCATCCATTGGGAAGGCGGTCAGGGCGAACGTATCCCCGCATGGGCAACCCGTGTGGTGCAGGACGATAACACCAAGATCTTCTCCGCTCAGGCATGGGCTCCCGAAACTCCCTATGATTGGAAGGTCAAGAAGTTCCGTCCCGACACATCACCTCTGCTCATCTATGAGTGCCATATCGGTATGGCGCAGGATGCCGAGAAGGTGGGCACATATACGGAGTTCCGTGAGAATGTGCTGCCGCGTATCGCTAAGGACGGTTACAACTGCATTCAGATCATGGCCGTTCAGGAGCATCCCTACTATGGCAGCTTCGGCTATCATGTTTCGAGTTTCTTTGCCGCTAGCTCACGCTTTGGCACTCCCGAGGAACTCAAGGCGCTGATCGATGCTGCTCATGAAAAAGGCATCGCCGTCATCATGGACATCGTTCACAGCCACGCTGTCAAGAACGAGAACGAAGGCCTCGGCAACTTCGCCGGTGATCCCAACCAGTACTTCTACGAGGGTGGTCGCCGCGAGCATCCCGCATGGGACAGCCTCTGCTTCGACTATGGCAAGAACGAGGTGCTGCATTTCCTGCTCTCCAACTGCAAGTTCTGGCTTGAGGAATACCACTTCGACGGCTTCCGCTTCGACGGTGTCACCTCCATGCTCTACTATAGTCATGGTCTCGGAGAAGCCTTCACGAACTATGGCGACTACTACAATGGTCACGAGGATGACAATGCCATCTGCTACCTCACCCTGGCCAATGAGGTGATCCATCAGGTGAATCCCAAAGCCATCACCATTGCCGAAGAAGTGTCGGGTATGCCCGGTCTGGCTGCTCCTTTCAAGGATGGCGGCTACGGCTTCGACTACCGCATGGCCATGAATATTCCCGACTACTGGAGCAAGATTATAAAGGAACAGCGCGATGAGGACTGGAAAGCCAGCTCCTTGTTCTGGGAGGTTAAGAACCGCCGTGCCGACGAGAAGACTATCAGCTATTGCGAGAGTCACGACCAGGCTTTGGTGGGGGACAAGACCATCATCTTCCGCCTCATTGATGCCGATATGTACTGGCACTTCAAGAAGGGCGACGAGAACTACAATGT
>JAEEHP010000068.1 GCA_016280855.1 Bacteroidaceae bacterium | reverse complement strand
TTTCCCCGTCTTGGAACAGCTCAACCGCCGCGGCGGCTACTTCCAGGGGCTGAAGCGTGCGCAGCTGGAGGAGAAGAGCGACCACTACCCCTTCGCCGTGCGCGGCGTGCCCTGCATCTTCTTCGAGAACGAAGAAGGCGATGCCTTCCAATGGTACCACACGCCGCAGGACAACATCAAGACCGTGCGCTTCGACACCTACGAACCTCTGTTCCGCCTCATCACGGATTTCGTGGAGACCCTTTAGCCCGTCGTTCCGCCAAAACGGCCTGTCTCATCTACGTCCCAGCGGTCAAAATGTCTCATCATCAGACTTTTTGGCCGCTTCTCATCCTTTCGCACGCCTTTTGCGGCGGAAAGAGTAAAAACGTATAATCTTTAAATTGTAAATGCCATTATGAACTTCGACAAATTTACCATCAAAGCACAAGAGGCCGTGCAGGAGGCCGTGCGCGTGGCCGAGGCCCGCCGCCAGCAGGCCATCGAGCCGGAGCACTTGCTCGCCGCCGTCATGAAAACCGGCCAGCAGGTCGTTCCTTTCCTGCTTCGTAAGTTGTCGGTCAACGAACAAGCCGTCAACCAGGCATTGGAAGCACAGCTCCAGAGCCTGCCACGCGTCGAGGGCGGTGAGCCCTACCTCGCGCGGGAAACCAATAATATTCTTACGCGTGCCGAAGAACTGGCAGGCAAGCAGGGCGACGAGTTCGTCAGCCTCGAAGTCATGCTGCAGGCCATCGTAGGCAGCAATTCCGTTGCCGCCAAGATCCTCAAGGACGCCGGTGTCACCGAGAAGGAGCTGGTAGCCGCCATCCGCGAGCTCCGCGGCGGACAGCAGGTGAAATCGCAGTCCTCGGAAGAGACCTACCAAAGTCTCTCCAAATATGCGCGTAATCTCATAGAGGAAGCGCGGGCCGGAAAGCTCGACCCCGTCATCGGGCGCGACGACGAGATCCGCCGCGTGCTGCAGATCCTCTCGCGACGCACGAAGAACAATCCTATCCTCATCGGCGAGCCGGGCACGGGTAAGACCGCCATCGTCGAAGGCCTCGCCCACAGAATCCTGCGTGGTGATGTGCCTGAGAACCTGCGCGAGAAACAGCTGTTCTCGCTCGACATGGGTGCCCTGATTGCCGGCGCCAAGTACAAGGGCGAGTTCGAGGAGCGGCTCAAGAGCGTTATCAACGAAGTCGTCAAGGCCGAGGGACGCATCATCCTCTTCATCGACGAGATCCACACGCTCGTCGGGGCCGGCAAGAGCGAAGGCGCTATGGACGCAGCAAACATCCTTAAACCTGCCTTGGCGCGTGGCGAACTGAGGGCCATCGGTGCCACGACTTTGGACGAGTACCAGAAATACTTCGAGAAGGACAAGGCCCTTGAGCGCCGTTTCCAGAGCGTGATGGTCGATGAGCCCGGCACCATCGAGAGCATCTCCATCCTCCGCGGACTGAAGGAGCGCTACGAGAACCACCACCGCGTGCGTATTCAGGACGACGCCATCATCGCTGCCGTGGAGCTCTCCCACCGGTATATCACCGACCGTTTCCTGCCCGACAAGGCCATCGACCTGATGGACGAGGCCGCCGCCAAGCTGCGCATGGAGCGCGACAGCGTGCCTGAGGAACTGGACGAGAAGTCCCGCAAACTCAAGCAATTGGAGATTGAGCGCGAGGCGATCAAGCGCGAGGGCGACAGCGTTAAGCTGGATAATCTGAACAAGGAAATCAGCGATTTGCAGGAGGAGGTGAATGCCTTCAATGCCAAATGGGAAGGCGAGAAAGCCCTGCTCTCCAAGATTCAGCAGAACAAGCAGCAGATCGAACAGCTGAAGTTCGAGGCCGACCGCGCCGAGCGCGAAGGCAACTATGGCCGAGTTGCCGAGATACGCTACGGCAGCCTGCAGGCACTTGAAGCTGAGATTCAAAAGATACAGGAACAATTGCGCTCTGCCCAAGGCACTGAGGCGATGGTCAAGGAAGAAGTGACTGCCGACGACATCGCTGAAGTCGTCAGCCGATGGACGGGAATCCCTGTCTCCAAGATGCTGCAATCCGAGCGCGAGAAACTCCTGCACCTTGAAGAGGAGTTGCACAAACGTGTCATTGGACAAGATGAAGCTATCCGCGCCGTGGCTGACGCCGTGCGCCGCTCGCGTGCCGGACTGCAAGATCCGAAGCGACCCATCGGCTCCTTCATCTTCCTCGGCACCACGGGCGTCGGTAAGACCGAACTGGCAAAAGCCCTGGCAGAGTTCCTCTTCGACGATGAGAGCATGATGACGCGTATAGATATGAGTGAGTATCAGGAGAAACACACCGTCAGCCGACTCATCGGCGCACCTCCGGGATATATCGGTTATGAGGAGGGCGGACAGCTCACCGAAGCCGTTCGGCGCAAGCCATACTCCGTGGTACTCTTCGACGAGATCGAGAAAGCTCACCCCGATGTGTTCAACACCCTCTTGCAGGTGCTCGACGACGGCCGCCTCACCGACAACAAAGGACGCACCGTCAACTTCAAGAACACCATCATCATCCTCACGTCCAATCTGGGCAGCGAATACAT
>JAEEHP010000067.1 GCA_016280855.1 Bacteroidaceae bacterium | reverse complement strand
TCGAAGGCGTGACCCAAGCCCATCTGCTCTTCGGGCAAACCGGCTAACAATGCCAATTGCTCGTTGATGAGATCGGAGGCGAGCACTGTGTGGGCGGCCTCCACGGCATCGGCGGTGGTGAGGTAGTTGTCCTCGCCAGTGTTGATGATCACGCCGGCATAACCGTTGATGATGCGGGAGAAATACTGGTCAATAAGGGTACGTTGCGGGTTGATGTCGCGGAAGAGGATGCCGTAGAGGGCGTCGTTCAACATCACGTCGAGACGCTCCAATGCGCCCATGGCCGCGATTTCCGGCATACAAAGTCCGGAGCAGTAGTTGCACAAGCGAATGTAACGGCCTTGCTCTTCGCCGACTTCGTCGAGAGCTTTACGCATGATGCGGAAGTTCTCCTGCGTGGCGAATGTGCCGCCGAAACCTTCGGTGGTGGCACCGTAAGGCACGTAGTCGAGCAAGCTCTGTCCTGTGGTACGGATCACGGCGATGACGTCAGCGCCTTGACGGGCACCGGCCTGCGCTTGCACCACGTCCTCGTAGATGTTGCCCGTTGCCACAATGATATAGAGGTAGGGTTTCGGACCTTCGCCGATGGTGTTCAGATACTCGTTGCGTTTGGCCACATTGCCCTTGATACGGGTGAGACATTGTTCGATGTAGGGCTGCACGGCCTTCTGGATGTCCGCCAGCGGATGAAGAGGCAATGAGGTGACGTTCAGCTCGTTACGGGATATGCGCTCGGCAATCTCTTGCGGGGTCGCACCGGTCTCCAAAATGGCGTTGCCCATGAAGTAGAGCACGCCCTGACTGAGCACGCCGGCCTCCAAAAGCGCGTCCACCACCCGGTTGGGCAGCGGAACCTCGTTCTCGTCGATGCCGTCAATGCCAATCAGACGGCACAGCGTGCGCTCCACCGTCACGGTCGTGTAACCGTCCACAAACTCCTGAACCTGATCTGCAATCTGCTTTGCCAACTGCTTTGCCACAGCCACTTGTGAGAAATCCAGTCCAAGTTTTGATTTTTCTGTCATAAATTTACCTTTTATATTAATGTATCTACTCTTTAAAATTAAAACGGCAAAAATACAAAATTATCCGATATGTTTGCGATTTGCGTTTCACGATTTGCGGCAAGCGGCTGGCAGAAATAATTTATCCATTCCTGTTTATCAATTATTTTGTATTTTTGCGGCTTGTTTTTTTACCACATAAAATATAGTAGATTATGAATTTCATTGAGCAAATTATCGAAGAAGACATCCAGAACCGGAAGAACGACGCGAAAGTACACACTCGTTTCCCTCCAGAGCCGAACGGCTACCTGCATATCGGCCACGCCAAATCCATCTGTCTGAACTTCGGTATCGCTCAGAAATACGGCGGCAAGACCAACCTTCGCTTCGACGACACCAATCCCGTGAAGGAGGACACCGAATACGTGGATTCCATCAAGGAAGACATCAAATGGCTCGGCTTCCAATGGGCGGAGGAGCATTACGCCTCCGACTACTTCGACCAGCTCTACCTCTGGGCCGAGCAGCTCATCCAGGAAGGTTTGGCGTATGTGGACGACCAGACGCAGGAGGAGATCAGCAAGGGACGTGGCGTACCCACGCAGCCCGGCACCGAGCGCCCTTACCGCCACCGCCCCCTGCACGAGGACCTCGACCTCTTCCGCCGCATGCGCGCGGGCGAATTCCCCGACGGCAGCCGCGTGCTCCGAGCCAAAATCGACATGGCTTCGCCCAACATGCACTTCCGCGACCCCATCATGTACCGCATCCTGCACGCCGACCATCACCGCACCGGCAACAAGTGGTGCATCTACCCGATGTACGACTTCGCCCACGGACAGAGCGACTCCATCGAGGGCATCACGCACTCCATCTGCACCTTGGAGTTCGAGGTGCACCGCCCGCTCTACGACTGGTTCTGCGAGGCCCTGCATATCCATCATCCGCAGCAGATCGAGTTCGCGCGACTGAACCTCAACTACACCATCATGAGCAAGCGCAAACTGCTGCAACTCGTCAAGGAACACTACGTTAGCGGATGGGATGACCCGCGCATGCCCACCATCTGCGGTCTGCGCCGTCGTGGCTACACCCCCGCAGCCATCCGCAACTTCGCCGAAACCGTCGGCGTGGCCAAGCGCGACAACATCATCGATGTCTCCCTGCTCGAGTTCTGCGCACGCGAGGATCTTAACAAGACCGCCATCCGCACGATGGCTGTCCTCGACCCCGTGAAGCTCGTCATCGACAACTATCCTGACGATCAAGTGGAAATGATGGATGCTGTCAACAACCCCGAAGACGAGACCTCCGGCACCCGTAAAATTCCTTTCGCCAAAGAGTTATGGATCGAGCGTGCCGACTTCCGCGAGAATGCCGACAAGAAATTCTACCGCCTCTCCATCGACCGCGAGGTGCGTCTGAAATATGCCTACATCATCAAGTGCACGCACATTGTGAAGGACGAAAACGGCGAGGTCACAGAGATCCACTGCACCTACGACCCGCTGACCAAGAGCGGCATGCCCGACAGCAACCGCAAGGTGAAGGCCACGATCCACTGGGTGCCCGTGAAGCACTCCAAAGCCGCCGAGGTGCGCCTCTTCGACCGTCTCTTCAACGTGCCAGACCCCGACCATTGTGAAGAGGGCCAAACCTTCCTTGACAACCTGAACCCCAACTCCCTGGAAATCAAACAAGCTTGGGTGGAAGAGGGACTCACCCACGAAAAAGCCTCCACCATCAAGCACTTCCAGTTCGAACGCATCGGCTA
>JAEEHP010000066.1 GCA_016280855.1 Bacteroidaceae bacterium | reverse complement strand
TATCTTTGCCGATGAACTGGACCAATCTGGTCTCTTCGTCCTGCCACCAGCGCTGCCATGTGCCCCAGCGTTCGGGGTTGCTCTCACACAGCTCCTTCGTGTTGGAGATATAACCGATGGGGGCATCGAACCACACATAGAGCACCTTGCCCTCAGCGCCCTCCACGGGCACCGGAATACCCCAGTCAAGGTCGCGCGTCATGGCACGCGGCTGCAACTCCATATCGAGCCAGCTCTTGCACTGCCCATAGACGTTGGAGCGCCACTCCTTATGACCTTCGAGGATCCACTCCTTGAGCCAGCCCTCATAGTCGTTCAACGGCAGGAACCAGTTGGTCGTATCCTTCAGCACGAGCTGCGCACCGCTCTCCTTGGAGCGCGGGTTGATGAGCTCCGTGGGATCGAGGTCGCGACCGCATTTCTCGCATTGGTCGCCATTGGCCTCAGCGTGGCAGTGGGGACATTCGCCCACGATGTCACGGTCGGTCTTGAAGGTGCCGGTCGTCTCGTCGTAGAACTGCTTCGTAGTCTTCTCGATGAGCTTGCCATCATCATAGAGCTTGCGGAAGAAGTCGCTGGCGAACTGGTGGTGGGTCTTGCTCGTCGTGCGGCTATATACATCGAACGAGATACCGAACTCCTCGAACGAGTCCTTGATCATCCTGTGGTAGCGGTCCACGACCTGCTGCGGCGTGATGCCTTCTTTGCGTGCACGTTGCGTCACAGGCACGCCGTGCTCGTCCGAGCCGCCAACGAACATCACGTCCTCGCCCTTCAATCTAAGGTATCTTACGTAGATGTCTGCCGGCACATAAACGCCCGCGAGATGCCCGATATGCACGCCACCGTTGGCGTAAGGCAGGGCTGAAGTGACCGTTGTTCTCTTGAATTTCTTTTCCATATATACGAATATAATTTGATGATAATCACTTTGCGGGTGCAAAATTACTTACCTTTCGGCAAACGACAAAGAAAATGGGCAAAAAAAAACGTAAAGTCCCAGAATTGAACCAGAGACTTTACGAAACAAACCAATAGCGTGTTTTTATCAAACAACGAATTAGACGAATTAAACGAATTCATTACATGGCCGTCACAATTTCACTCCTGAGACTTTACAAAAACCTTGGCGACTGTTTTTGTCAAACAACGAATTATACGAATTAAACGAATTTAAGCTTGCATCGCGACTGCACGATGATAGAGCTATAGGACAGGAAAAAAATTCGTTTAATTCGTATAATTCGTTGTTAAAAAAGCCCTGTTAACTTGTCAACGTCTCACTTGTCCAGGCTGTGGCTGATGGCGTCGTTGATGGCCCGGATGCGGGATTCGTCCATCTTCATCACCTTGCGGTCGTAGGTCATCAGTCCGTTGACCTCGGTTTCGACGTCCGTCGTCTGCGTATAGACGGCAGCTGAGAAGGCGGCAGGAGTGCCGTCGTCCAAGGTGATACCCTTGGCTAGGCGCAGCACGGCTTCGCCCTGCTCGACGTAGGAGTCGGTGAGTTCCTTGTTGTCCTTATAGTTGACATACGTGCGTGCGTCGCTCTCCACCCAGCGGTGGCCTTCGACGTGGCGTCCCAAGCCACCGTATTCGCCGAGCACCACGGGACGTGTCTTGTCGTTCATGAAGAGCACGGGCGGACGCGAGTAGTCGTGGAGGTCGAGGAAGTCGCCGCAGACGTAGTGGTTGCCGCCGCTGGCGGGATTGATGAGACGCGTGGGATCCTGCTGACGTGTGAACTCGATGACCTCGGGGGTCTTGAACTGACCCCAACTCTCGTTGAACGGCGTCCAGACGACGATGCTGGGATAGCCGTAGAACTGGCTAATGATCTCGCCCCACTCGTGGAAGTAGTTAGCCTCAACATCGGCGGCATGAGCGCCGTCGGCCTGGTCGTTCCACCTGCGGGCGTGCCAGCCTTGGTCGCTGCGGCAGATGGAGGGCATATCCTGCCACACCATCAGTCCGATGCTGTCGCAATAATAATACCAACGTGCGGGTTCCACCTTCATGTGCTTACGGATCATGTTGAAGCCCCAGTCCTTGGTCTTCTGGATATCGAAGCGCAGAGCTTCATCGGTGGGCGCCGTATAGAGTCCGTCGGGCCAGTAACCCTGGTCGAGGGGACCGAAGTGGAAGAGATTCTTGTTGTTCAGCTGCAGGCGCCATACGCCGTTGGCCATCTGTGCCACGCTGATCTTACGCATGGCGGCATAGCTGCCCACGCAGTCCACCTGCTGTCCGCGTGCCAGGAGGCGCACCTGCATCTGATAGCGGTTGGGGGTGTCGGGAGTCCACAACTGCGGTTTCTTGACAGGAAGATAGACGGTCTGACCGACAGGCGCTGAAGCCTTGGCGACTTCCTTGCCTGCGAAGGAAAGGGTGACTTCCACGCGGTCGGTGGAAGGCATCGTGCCGGCGGTGGCTACCTCCACGGCAAAGCGTGAGGCATCGAGGTCGGGCGTGGTGCGTACATCGGAGATGTGCTGCTTGGCCACGGGTTCCATCCACACGGTCTGCCAGATGCCGGAGACGCTCGTGTACCAAATGCTGCCTGCGCCGCCGGGGTTCAGGCGTTGCTTGCCCACGGGCTGTTCGCGATCGAGCGTCTGGTCAACGACACGCAGGGTCAGACGATTGCTGCCCTCGCGCAAGGCGGCGGTGATGTTGGCCGAGAAGCCGGCGTAGCCGCCGACATGGGATGCCACGCGACGACCATTGACATAAACGATGGCCTCGTGGTCAACGGCACCGAAGTGCAGGAGCACATCCTTGCCCTGCCAGGCAGCGGGTACGGTGAACGAACGCTCGTACCACAGCACCTGACCGCGGCGCATACGGCGCTGCACGCCGGAGAGGCTGGATTCGAGGGGATAGGGCACGAGGATCTTGCCGTCGAAGGTCGTAGGGCAAAGATCATCCTCGCCCACGATGGCATAGTCCCATAGACCGTTGAGGTTCTGCCACTCGGCACGGGTGATGAGTGGACGGGGATATTCGGGCAGCGGACAAGCAGGATTAACCTTATCTGCCCACGCTGATTTCAGTCGGTCGCCAGCTGGACGCCAGTCCTGAGCTTGAGCACCGACGGCTGCCAAGAGCAGCATAGCAATAAACAGTTGTTTCTTCATCATCGAGCAATGGTTTATGAGGTAACTATTATTGTTCACTTTTCACTTTTCACTCTTCACGACCCTGCTCTTGCCGCCCTTACGGACGATATAGGTGCTATGGCGGACGGGATTGGTAACGCGTCGGCCTGCGAGGTCGTAGAACTCTGCGGGTTCATTCGAGGAAGGATTGTCGCTAAAATCGCCGATTCCATCGGGCAATGGTTCGACGACGATAGAACAGATGCGTGAGCGCCACGACGCAGGAATGTCGGAGGATTCCGTCAGTGGAGCGCTGGTGCCTGAGAAATCATCTTGGCGATAAAGCGTCACCTGATAGCCGGGAGCGAGCTTGATGGATTTGATGGTGTGGTAATTGGAGGTGGCGCTGAGGATGGGGAAGCCGTAGCCAGCCAATTCGCCCGCCGTGTAGCGTCCCTCGGGCAGCGTGATGCTATAGCCGTCGAAGCCAGCTTCGGAGCAAAGCGTGGCCACACCGGGCAGCAAATTGCCGTTTTCATCGGCGGGCGGCGTAGCGAAGAGCTGGTTCATTCCCTTAGCCCAGTTCTTGAGGTTCCAAGACTCGTCGTTATAGACCCATACGAATCCGCCTACGACCTGGGCATTGTCACGCCACGTCTTCATCTGGGCGATGGACGTCTCCATGTCGGTCTGGTAGTTGGTGCGGCCTGCCAAGAGGGGGATATCGCTGAAGTGCCAGTTGGCGGGGTTGTTACCGGCACCGCCGTCGTAGCACTGGATGAGCACGCGGTCGCAGGCGCCGGGCTTCTGCTCATTGAGCTGTGCGACAAGCGACTGCCAGAACGTCTTGTTCGTGTAGGGCGCGATGGAAGTGCGGAAGCCAAGATCGTACATCATGGCGTGGAAGCGCACGGCCGTAGCCACGTCATAGCACTGCTCGTCGTCGTTGTTGACGCCGTCGATGAGCGGCAGTGCCTCCTTCAGTGCGCGGAAGTTGCGGTAGAGCGCCGTCTTGGCGAGGCTGCCGTCGTTGGCGTTGAGGATGGCCTGGATATTATTGTAGGAGTCGTTGCCCCAGCCGCCGATGACGATCTCGATGCGGTGGATAGCGGAATTGACATCCTTGAGCGCCTTGATATCCTCGATGTAATTGGGCTGTGTGCGGTCGAAGACGTATTCGCCGTTCTCGCAGATGGTCTCGCCGTCGGTGAGCAGCGTGCCGTCGGGGTTCACATGTACGTTGAAAAGAAGTACGTAGGTGAAGCCCGATTCCTTGAGCTTGGTGATCGTGTTGGGACGCTCGCGACGGATATGTCCGCCGACATAGACGCCGGACCACGCCATGTCGGAGGCAGGATTGACGGCGATGGGCTCGGGTTCGGGCTCATCGGGCTCGCCGGGTTCCTTGGCTTTCTCCTCGTAGGGCAACGGCGGATCGTCGGGGAAGATGGTGTTAACGGCAGCACTGGCGGCAGTGGAGACGCCGAAATCGTCGGCCGTATTGTCCTTGGTACCCTTCTGGAGCCACGCCGTCGGCGTCACGCCCTCGGCCGAGCGGTTGCAATAGACGTGCAGGGCATTCTTCTCCATCCACGTCTGGTCAGCGGGTGCCGACTCGCAATCACGAATGAAACGCCGCACATGGCGCATGAGTATGCCTTTGAAGCCGGCTAGGTCGCCATCTTTGACCTGACAGGCATTGATGATTCCGTGGCTGTCGCAAAGGTTGCTTTTGGTCCACTTGACGATCTTTACGGCATCCTTCATATACTGCTCGTCGCCATAATACTTATACAGCATACTTGCCGCGCCGAGCATCGTACCTTGGTTGTAGGTCGAAGCCCATTCGTTCTTGGACTTCACCTGCTGCGTCTCGGGATCCCACACGACGCTGTCCCAAATCTTTCCTGTTGACATGTCACTGGCCAACACGTAGCGCTGCGCCGCATACAGGTCGCGCGCCTTCTCGAAGTACTCCTCGCCGCAGCCGGCGAAGCCAAGATAGCAGGCCGCCACCTCAGCCGGACCATTGACACACGAATTGGTGCCGTAGGGATCACCAGAGCTCTGCGCCCAACGCAGCAAACCGGTGAAGGGGATATAAGCGCGATTGTAAATGACATCGAAATTACGCTTGGCGGCAGTCACATAACGGGTGTTGCCCGAGAGCAGACCCAGACGGGCCACAGCCATGATCTGCCACATGACATCGTCGTTGAAATCATGGCCGAACCAGTGGTAGTTGTCGGTATAGACAAGCTTGTTCCACGACGAGCCGACATTGGCGTTGAAATAGGCATAGACCTCCTCAGCCAGCTGCAGATAGTCCTGGCGTCCCGTGGTCTCGTAGGCATCGAGCACCACTTCGAGCTGCTCGGCCTCGCCCCAGCCGCCCTTGCCGAAAGTCTTTCTGCCATTGCCCACAGACTCCACGGTCTTCTTGATGTAGTCGTCCATCATCTCCTCGCGCATCTCCCGCGTGAAGACATTCTTGGGCGTCACCTCGACAAATCGCCATTGCTGCGTCTTGTCGTCGGTTGCTTCAGCCAGCTGAATCATGCTGCCGCTGGCGGTAGCGGAGGCAGTGATGAACAGGTCCAGAGAGTTATTCTTGATCTTGTAGATGCCTGCTTCCTCGTCCACCGGCACGAGCACCCATCGCAAGGCTCCGCTGCGCGACTGGCGCAAGTCGGCACCGGCTTCGGCCTTGGCGGCGGCTATCGTCTTGCCCGAGTATAAGTTAGTGATGAGCAGCGATTCCTCCTGCCCGCCGACCGTCCATTGCTGCGACGCCACATCAGTGTCGCTCCACAACAAGACCTGAGCGGTTTTGCCGGTGCTATGGTAGTCCAACGACGAGTTCTCGACAAACAGCGACTTGCCGCTGGCACCTACGCATTCGATGCGATAGGTCTTGCCGGCCTCCACCTTGGCAACGGCGCTGCCGCACCAGGCGAGAAGGGTGAGGGAGAGGACTAAGGACTTGATGAACAAGCCCATTGTCCCATGAACGCACGTTATTTCCTTAGCTCTCATAACTTACTTATTCTATCGTGATGCTGTTGAGCAGGTCGAGCTTGCCGTCGTTGACAAGTTTGATGATCAGTTCGCCGAAGAGGGTGTTCTGCCAGGCAAACCAGTCGCGCGTGTACTTCGTAGCATCGTCCTTGTTGAAGCTCTCGTGGATGAATCCCTTGCCGGCATCGGTTTTCATGAGCATCTCGATACATGCCTTGATCTCAGCATCATCCGTCGATGTGAATGCCTTCATCATAATACTCATGGGCCACGGCATATCGTGACCAACGTGAGGACCGCCGATGCCCTCGCCAGCCTTGCCGCGGAAGAAGTAGGGGTTGTCCTCGCTCCACACGAAGCGACGCGTGTTCTGATAAATAGGATCGCACACGGGCACGTCGCCTAAGTAAGCCATGGCCAGAAGCGAAGGCACGTTGGCATCGTCCATGAGCAACTGATTGCCGAAGCCGTCAACCTCGAAGGCGTAGATGGGACCGTACTTGGGATGGATATTGATGGCATATTTGTTCAGCGCCTGCTGCACCTCATCGGCCAAGGATGTACATTCCGCTGCCAGATCTGTACGACCGTTCACCTTCGTGAGGATCTCGGCGGCGTTGCGCAGCTGATGCACAGCCATGAAATTCGAAGGAATGAGGAAGAGATAGGTCGTGGCATCGTCGCTCGGACGGAAGGCAGAAGCAATGAGTCCTACGGGCTTCACGGGAGCGCCCCAGCCGTTGTTGGACATCGTGTCGAGCTGGCGATTGGTCTTGCGCTCGAAACGATACTTGCCCTTGTTACCATCCTTGTGCTGCTGATCGCGGAACGTAGCAAGGATGTTCTGCACGGCCTGGATCCACGAGTCGCCGAACACGGAGCCGTCGCCCGTCACCGTCCAATACTCGTAAGCCAAGCGGATGACATAGCATAGCGAGTCGATCTCCCACTTGCGCTCGTGCAGCTCCGGCTTCATGTCGGTCATGTCGCTCATCCAACTGCCGTTGGGGTTAGGTTCCTTGTTGAAGGCGTTGGCATAGGGATCGATATTGATGCACTTGAACTGGCGCAGCACCACACCGGCCAACATGCTCTTCAGGTGCTTGTCCTGCGGAGCCAGCTTGATGTAGGGGAACACCTGTGCACCCGAGTCGCGCAGCCACATGGCATGAATGTCGCCCGTATAGACGAAGGTGTCAGGCAGTCCCTGCTCATCGCTCTCGGTGTAGTGCACCGTGGTGTCAATGGTGTTGGGGAAGCAGTTGACGAACATCCACGCCAAGCGCAGGTTGGTCAGCTGCTTGACAATCTCCTTAATCTGCTTCTCGACGGCATCGGAGCGGAACAGGCGCTCGGCCTCGGCAGGACGGTTATTGACCTTCAGCACATCAGCCTTGACTACGGGGATGCCAGGCGCCATTTCGGCGCCCGTGTTCATAGCATGTGAGGTAATGGAAAATGTGGCGAGGGCCACCACGAACATAAGTCTTTTCATTGATGATTCTGTATTGAGGTTATATGAATTTCGTTGCAAAAATAGGCATTATTCCTATGCCCAAAGGATAAAATCGCGTCAATTTTGACAAAAAACGCACCCTTCACGCTATCGGCATCGTTTCTGTCCATTCAGAATATAGACGCCATGGGCGGGCGCTTTAGACAATCGTCTTCCAGCAAGGTCGTAGATCACAGCATTTTTCGTTCTTTTCGCTTCATCCTTCATTGGCGTAGCGTCTATTCCGTCGGTTGCTATGGGCTCGTCGGTCTTGATGAATTCCCAGATGCTGGCTCCCCAGTCGTAGGGTTTCAGCAAGAGGTAGGTCCATGAGCGGGGATTGGTGTACCAGCTGTAAGCACCCGTTCGGTTGATGATGGCTATGCCCCTGCCGCCCTGATCGGTGGTCACCACATCGAGCGTCCAAGGATAGTCCTGACCTACCTTCAGGCGTTGATCTTCGGCATCAGAGGCCACGTAGGCTGCCGTTTCGGTCGCCTTGTTGATGAGCAAAACGGTGCCGTCGTCGCTCTTGCTGATGCGCCAGCGAAAGTTGTCGTTGTCCGTGAACGTCTTGGGCAGCACGCCATTGGTGTTGGGGTTGACGGTAGCGTAATAAGTGTCGTAGTAGGCATTGCGAATGAGATAGTAGTAGTCGAGGTCCATTTGACTGAGTACTGAGGTCCGCGGCATCTGTTGGAACCTCGCAAAGTTCCGTGCGATGTCGAGATAGTGCTGCTGTGTGACAGCACCTTGACTCAACAGCTCACGCGCTTTGGTCAAGACCTCAGCCTCAAGGAAGGCCATGGCTTCTTCGGTTGGCTCTCCGATGGCACCGGGTTCACTCTCCTCGCGGATGCGCTCTGCCTTTGCTACGATCTTCTCTATCCAAGGGCCATAATCGGTCACTTCTTCAATGCGCCAGGTACCGGGATAACAGAGTGAGGAGTCAATGGAAGCAACCATGGTGAGATCGCGCCCCGACAACCTAGCATAGAGATTGTAGCGGCCGCGCTTGATGTTTACTACGCCGGGGATGTAGGTGTATGTGCCGGCAGGCTTTGTCGCTTTGCGGATGACAAGATCACTTCCCGTAGCGCCATCCACCTTGACAGCACCACCATTTGTGTTGGGGATATTGATGGCATTGCCCGTCATGACGCTGACGATTTGATAGCTGCCATCGTCCTGCTGCTCAAACTGCCACAGTTCCTCCATATCAGTCTGCTGTGTGTAGTGTAAGGCCAGCGCATTGTCCTTGACATAGAGCGACGAACCATTGAAGCGATAGCGGTAGTAGGTGGAGGCGCTCACAATCTTGTAGAAGCGGTCGGCTTGAGGCAGCACGATGGGTGCGGACTTGTATGCAGCGAGTTGAGCGTTGAGCGAGGCAAGCGCTGATGCGTCGCCAGGGTTGGAACGAAGATGGTCCAATGCAGCACGAAGTGCATCTGCCTGTGCCACCTCGGGATAGCCCACAGCACCAGAGTTGCTTTGAGCAAGGATGCCCTCCGCCTCGGCGATAGCTTGCCCGGCAGGTGGCAGGTCGGCAGGCTCGAAATAATGGGGAGCGTAAGTGATATTCTTAGCTTGAAGCACAGCAGCATGATGTTGCAGGCGTCCGTAGAACCCTAAGAAATTCTTCTTTGATGTCGGCAGCCAGGCTATCTCGCTGAGCGCCAAGAGACGCGGATAGTACTGATACTCCGCCTCGCGCAGCGACGTGCAGCTCTCGGTCCACAGGTTGGCTTGAGTGCCGATGACGAAGTGTTCACGACCAGCAACTGTGGAACGCGGATCGAAATTATAGACGCGCTCTACCGTGTTGATAGTGCCGTAGGGGGCATTGTAAGGACAGTCGATCTCAAGCTGGTCGCGATTGACCTGCATGTAGTCGAAGTAGAGTGGAGACGTGGGCACCATGATGCTGTAGCAACCCTTGTCGGCAGCCTGACTGGCATATTCAACGCCGCGCCACGACATGACGACAGGGTGCATAGTGTTGCTGCTTCGCCAATGTGCCAAAAGCTCGTCCCACACGACGACATTCTTGCCATAGTTGTCGCGTAGGAACGTACCCAGCTTCTCCACGAGCCACTGCTGCAACTCATCAACACCGCTGAGACCTTCGTCCTGGATGCGACGCTTGCAGTCGGCATTGCTCTGCCAGGCCGCCGTGGGACATTCGTCGCCGCCGAGGTGGAATAGTTCGTAAGGGAAGACCTCTGCCAAGTGCCCGAGCACGCATTTGAGGAAGTCGATGGTCTCATCCTTGCCGAGGTTCAAAATGTCTCTGCTGACACCTCCTTCGGTCATCACTTCGATTTTCTTCTCAGGATTGCAGCCCAGTTCCGGATAGGCGACAATGCACGCCGTCATGTGTCCGGGCATATCTATCTCGGGGATAATCTGTATGTTGCGCTCGGCAGCGTAAGCCACCACCTCGCGCAGGTCATCAAGTGTGTAGTAGCACCCTTGGCCATATTCCGTGTCATCGAAAAACCTGTCGCCGGATTGGTCGCATACACTGAGCGACGCCTTGCGGATGGCTCCTATAGTGGTCAGCTTCGGGTATTCGGGAATCTCAACGCGCCAGCCCTGATCGTCGGTGAGGTGCCAATGGAATCGGTTGAGTTTATAGACTGACGCCATATCGAGCAACTTCTTCACCTCTTCTTTATTGAAGTAGTGACGGCTGATGTCGAAATGGAAACCGCGATGGCTCATTGCGGGAGCATCGTCGATGGCGAGGCAGGGTACTGCCCAAGTCTCGGAGGTTCCCCCGTTGAGGCTCTCCCCGAAGATGGCGGCTGGCATGAGCTGACGCAGCGTTTGCAAGGCATTGAAGAAGCCACCGTAGTCGGCAGCGATAATGGTAATGCCATCGGCGGTGATGGAGAGTTTGTAAGCGTCAGGTTCACTGACAGCTTCTTCATTGGTGATAAGGGCGAGTTGTCTGGTCTGCGGTTCTTCAGAAGCAACAACCGGCAAGGTAATGCCGGCAACACGCTGCAGATCCTCAGACAGACGCTGAGCAAGCGTCGAAACAGAAACGCCCTCAGCTGCTCCTTTGGGAGCACCTATCGTTGCCGTGGGCACGGTGATAGCAGTGAGCGTATGCAAGTCGAGCTTACCCTCGCCCATGACCAGCGACGAGGGATAAGGCACGACATTGATCTCGGCACCTTTGACGACCATGTCCTCGATAGTGACAAAGTCCATAGGAGCATTGGCATCGGAGGTCTTGTAGAGCTTGATGTCGTTGCGCAAACCCATACCTCCCCAGACATTGAATGCCTGATCCGCGTTGGTGAAAGGTGAGATGGTGTAGTGCGAACCGCTGGCAGTGATCTTGAAGCGATCGAGCGAGGGAGGCGCGGCTGAAGCACGAACCTCGGAGCCCTGAGACGTATCATTGACATAAAGGCGCAGACCGAGTTTGTTGGTGAAGGTATAGCCTTGCGACGAGGAGCCCTCGACTTTCCACAGCTGCGAATTCTTGGCCGTGGGGATGAGTGCTTTGCAGACCACGCCGTCGCCATTGGAGCCGATGATGAATGCGCCCTGCGTAAATTTCATGTAATACCAATATTCCTCAGCACCATTGCTCAACTTGGGGAAACCTGCTGCGTGGATGCTTTGGAAACCAGTGAGGAGAAACAGTAAAAAAAAGAACTTCTTCATTGTAGCCTCTATGAGAAAAAGATGGCTCGAACCTGTCCTCCTGAAGAACAAGTCCGAGCCACAAGGAAACATAAATTACTTGATGACGACTTTCATGCCATTGACGATGTAGATGCCAGGCTGTGCACCGCGCAGGCTGTTGATATTGCCGTTACGGTTGACAAGGCGTCCGTCAAGGGTGAAGATCTCACCGTTCTTGGACACTTTCTGGAGAGCATCGCTGATACCGTCCTCGGGTGTCGTGTCGTAGACGATGAATACCTCGTCGCTGCTGGAATAGCTGTCGTCGGTGGAGATATAAGCCCCGTCGGTGGCAATGGCAGTGCTACTGTCAGCACCCTTGAAATTCTCTTCGCCCACGAGGAGCACGCCAGCGTCAACGTTGGTGCGTGTGAACACGCCTTTGAGCGCACCGCTGTTCTGCGGTTCCTTGACGACGGTCGAGCCGAAGGTGATAGACACGAGTGCGGGCTCATCTTCCTCAATGCGCTCTTCAGCGGGGATATAAAATCCGTTCTTGATATAGATGAACGGACGACCAGCAGCAGCTTCGCCATTAGCCATCGGTTTGAGGGTCACTGACACCTCAGCATCGTCGCGCTCAACGGCCGAAACGGCATAAAGCGTACCCTGAGAAGCATCAGTGGTTTTGAGACTGATGGGATAGCAACGGGCTATCATCGCGCCGTCCCATACTTTGAGGTTCGTCGTGTTCTGTGCATAGCTAGAAGCTACGTCACCTGCTGTTTCAATGTAGAAGCAGCCGCGGCGGCCATCGCTGTTTCCGTAGCCGCCATAGGTGATGACGACATTCGTGTTGCGGGCAAAGTGCAATGGGTTTTGCTGCTCGCCGCTGAGGGTCTTGATGAATAGGGCATTCTGTCCCCAACCCGTGACTTCCTGCGAGAAGACAGAAGGATGAAGGCTCAGATAGATACCATCGTTGTTGTCGATTTTCTTCTGAAGATAGAGTCCAGTGGCCTTGTTCTGGATGTAGAACTCATTGTCGCCTACGGAGATGAAGCGGAACAACGCCATATCGGGATCTGTGATATCCTCTAAGGCATCGAAATAGAGCTGGTCGTCAATAGCAATCTGGTCTTTTTCCTTCGGTGTGATGATATTACAGGTAAATTCACCACCCTCGTCTTCATCAATGACTCGTTCCAGCTTGGCTACGGTCATGTACTTACCGAAATTAGCTTCGTTGATGACTGCTTCGGTGGCTTCGCCATTTACGGTACGGTATTGGGTCTCATTGCCACCCGTAGGCCAGTTGTGGTCAGCATATTCCTGTTCTGTACCGAAACGAATACGATACCACTTGCCGGGAAGGATGGGATTGGCAGCGGCTGTGATGCCTTCGAGCTTGGCATCGAGATTATCGATGAGCTGCTGACTCGTACTCTCGGTATACTGACCGGCAGCGTCGTAGGCCACAGCGTCGCTAATAGCCTGTTGCAACTGTTGAGCTACGCTATTGCCCGGCGCCCAGCAACCCGGGTCAGTACCTTCAACAATGATTTCTGCGGCGCTCTTCACCTCTACAATCTTTGTGCGTAGGGGTGCGGGGTCAACGAACACAGCATTGAAGGCCTCGTAAGCAGCCTGCAGTGCTTCATATTGGCTGCGAGTGACGGTTTCGGGATCGATATCCTTGAGCGGTGTCAGCACATCATTGAGCGTCGTTCCTACGCTGCCCATCATGTGGTACTGGCTGGTGGCGGGATCAATGATCTGTCCGGGATAGAGCTGGAACTCAGCGGCATGCCACCAGCGGTTGCCCGAATTGGTATTCTTGGCGATGAAACGCAGGTACTGCTTGCCCTGCGGGTTGAAGGCTGCCATAATCTCCTCGCCGGGGGCTGTATAAGGTGTAGATAACTCGGCCAGCAACACCCAGTCTTCGTCCTCGGTATCCGGTTCGTCGGCACCATAGATGCCCCACTCCGTCACGTGGTCGTTCACACAAAGATCGGTGGAGTTGTATTTGTACAAACGACGCACGTAACGCATAGCCATCAGCTCGTGAACGGGCTCATTCAGTTCCACCTGCAGATAGTGCCAATGCGCATTGTCGCTCCAATTCGTGTGCCAATACGTCAGCGGATCATTGTCTATCAGATGTGCTATATTGCCCTCGAAATCATGATTCGCATTCCATGGCGAGCTGAGTTGGTCGATATCGGTGATGTAGGGACGTGATTCGTCAATCTTGGCAGAAAGATCCTTAGCTTTATCGAGTTTGGTTGAAGCCTCGTCGCGCAACGCGATAAAGTTCTCCACAAGTTCCTTGTGTTCAGCATAAGGGCCATAAGCTTCTATGATGGCTTGGGCGGTAGCCTCATCGACGGGTTCAAAGACCCACTCCGAGACTTTATATTGGTCGTTGGCCCAACCGATAAGCACGTCACCTGTTCCGGAACCGATGAGGGTGCTTGCGGAAATACCATGATTCAAGGGATGGAAGAATGCGCGGTTGTTGTCGATCTGCGAGGCGACACGCAGCGTCACGCAGGGGTCGCCATCGATGTTCTCCACTAATTCGACGGCAATCAGATTCGTGCTACCCTCCGACATCGTCAGCGAACCGCTCTCCCAAGCATTGAAGCGTGCATTAGTGGCACAATTGACAATGTCGAAGAAACCATCCTGATTGGTGACCTTCCAAAGTGACGGGCAGTCGGTGTTCAGGTCGGCAGGCGTGTACCAGCGGGCTGTGATCTGATCGTTGGCGAGCTGACTATACATGTATTTGCGAACCTCCTGGTCATTGTTGATGAAATGTAGGGCATGACGGATGCGATAGTAACCATCGGCCAACGTGAAAGGAATCAAGGAATCAAGCACGGCTTGATAAGTCGTCTTGATGTCTTGCGAAAGGGCTCTCACCTCAGCTGCCGTATAGGAGCCACCTCCATCAACAACCGCATTGGCTCTGTTGAGCGCAGCGACAAAAGCCGCTACAGTCTCAACAGGATACTGTCCGGCCGCGGTGCCGGCATTGGCCTCAAAGACATCGGCGTAATCGGCATACACCAGATACACCTCTTTCAATTCATTGATTGCAGCCACGATTTCGCTGGCCAATTCACAGGGATAAAGCTGTATCTCTGCACAATGCCAGAAGCGTTTCCCGCTGTTGGTCGCTTCGCCATATATACGCAGATACTGTTTGCCTTGAGTATCGAAGCCTGCAGTGTTCAAAATCTCGGCAGGTCTGTTGTAAGGCGTTTCTGCCTCTAAGAGAAGCATCCAATCAGCATCTGGGGTATCAGGCTCATCGGCGCCATAGATGCCCCATTTGGTCACGTGCTCGGTAGTGCTCTCTGTCGTGGAGTTGTAACGATGCCAACGGCGCGTGAACTTCAAGGAAATCAAGCTGTGTACAGGTTCGGTCAAGTCCACCTGAATGTATTGCCTGTCAGTGTTGTTACTCCATGTGGAGTGCCAATAGGTTTCGATGTCGCCATCAATGAGATGCAACAAGTCGCCCTCCCATGTGGCGCCCGCGTCAGAATAGAAATTGCTGCAGCTCCAAGGCGAACTCAGCTGGCTGACATCAGTAATCAAAGGATGCATCTCGTCGAGTTCGTAGTCCGAACCCGAATGTTGTGCAAAAGCTGAAGGACATAGCAATCCTAACAGCATCAGAAAAAATAGTCTCAGATTCTTCATAGGTGTAGTTTTAAAATAATTGGTATTGGTTTTTCCGATGCAAAGGTAATCATTCATCTCAGTTCTTACAAACAATTATGTTCATTTTTTGCAATGATGTCACAAAATCGTACGCTTTTGGTTTTTGCTGATACATTATATCCCTTTATACCTTATTCATATATATATTATAAGAGGGGCGCCGTTCAGGGCGCCCCTCTCTATCAGGGTTTGTGCGTCACGGGTGAACCGTGACCATCACGTGTTGTTTACTTGACAGCAACCTTCTTGCCATTGACGATGTAAACACCGCCACGCTGTACCTTCTGGATCTTGCGACCGCCAAGGTCGTAGATCGTGCCGTTGATCTGGTCAGCGTTGATGCCGTTGATGGCAACAGGCACGGGTTCGAAGATTTCCTTCAGGGCCTCGATAGCATCAGCATCAGCAGCGAAGTAAACCTCGTCAATAGCAGCCTGGCTCAGCATCAGGTGGAGACCGGGCACGGCTTCAGCGTTAGCCTGAAGACCTTCGAGAGTACCCGTGTAGTTGATCGTCATCTGACCTCTCTGCATAGCAACGGTGAACTCTTCAGCGCTGTAGCTGATGGAGCCGTCTTCGTTAGACGTTGCGGTAGCCGTCACGGTGAACTCGGGCACTTCCATGTTGAGGCCAGGCATCGTGAAGCCGGAGAAGGTGATGTTCACCTTGCCGTCCTCAGCGGGAGCGATGCTCACGGTCTGCTCACCGGTCTCGGTAGCACCTGGCAGAGCCTCGCCGGTATTGCGGTTGTAAACAGTCTGCTCGATAGCACCTGCGAAGTCCTGACCGGCAGCGTCAGACGTGTAGATGAAGCTGAACTCTACGAGCACTGCCTTCGTGGCTGTGCCGATAGCCCAGTAAACCTTAATGGTCTGCGCCTCAACACCGTTGATGTTGTAGGTGAGGTAGGTCTTACCGTCGGTGTACTTCAAGCAAGCAGGAACGGTAGCGTTGCCGGACCAGTTGGCGAAGTCGCCGTCAGCATTACGCCAGCCGTCGTAGCCAGCGAAGTTGGCAACGAGCTCCTGCGTGGTCGGGTTCCAGCCATAGGCTGTAGCCTGGTCGAGGGATTCGATTTCGAGGGTCTCGAGGATCTCAGCGACCTGCTCGTCGGTCAGAACGATCGACTTCTCGACGTAGCTGGCTTCAGAAGAAGCATATTCGATGGAACCGCCCTCGATGGTCTTGACGATTTCGACTTCAGGCGTGGGAGCTTTGACGAAGGTCACATAGACCTCGAACCAAGC
>JAEEHP010000065.1 GCA_016280855.1 Bacteroidaceae bacterium | reverse complement strand
CAAAGTTGGGCAAACTACATGAAATGGCAGAACGAATGCCCTGAAATGTACGACAGGGGACTCCGTATTGTTGGCATTCATGTAAGCCCCAGCGGCACAGGCGTCCACGTCATTTCGGGTTGCTACGACCATTGCAAAACAATTGAAGAGAACCAAGCCCAACTGGCAAGAACCTTGAACACCAGTTACGATGCTGTCTGCAAGGACTGGGCACGAATCTTTTTCCTAACCCCCGAGGAAGACTGGACATACCTGGATCTCCCTTCTATCTTCGGAGAAGAAGAGGAGAAATGAAAAATGAACAATTAAAAATGGACAATGAACAATGATTAAGAGAACAATCCTATCAAAGACGGAGGCGGTACAAGGTGCCGCTTCCGTACCAAACCAAAAGGCAGGAGGCTTCCCCGAGACCTATAACAACATCCCTTATTCCGTCATCGTAAACGCTCTGCTCTCCATATTCGGCTTCCAAGAGGGCTATGTGCCCGAGGGGGCGAGGAACACGACGCTCTACCGATTGGCTCGGCAATTGCGCTACATTTGCGACTTCAACCCCGCATACGTTCGGAGCATTGTGCCCGATTGGGGATTGAGCGAAGAGGAAATCGCACAGACCATCTCGTCGGCCATCAATTCGACGAGGGCGACCAATATGCCCTACGAACTGAAGCAAGCCATCGACGACATTCAGAAGCCCGACCTCAGCACACCAGCAAAGCGTCAGGAATACTTGCAGAGGCTCAATCCTCTGCCCAGGACTATGCCCAAACTGCTGCGCTACATCTACAAGAGGTACGGCCGTAACGGACGCTCTGCCCTGATTGCAGCCCTGCCGATGTTGGGCACGCTGCTGGGCAGATTCGAGAGCAAATATCTGGACGGCAAGCGGCACAGGCCAGTCTTCATGGTCGTAGTGGCTGGTCATGCGGGAAGCGGCAAAGGCTTCATCGCCGACATGCAGGAGTGGCTCTTGAAACCCATCCACGAAGACGACGAGAAAGGTCGAGCGGAACTCGATGCCTACAACAAGGAAAAGGAGAAGAAGAAAGGCGCTAAGCAACTCCCCGACAAGCCTGCGCCTTGCATCCGAATCCTCTCGGCAACCAGCTCGAACGGCAAACTGTTGGAAATGGCGCAGAACGCCCTTGGGCAACCGCTTTGCGTCATTACGGAAGAGATTGACGAGAGTGCACGAGCCAACAAAAACGGGGCGTGGGCGGACAAGAGCGACATCTTCCGCAAAGCGTTCGACGGCGCGAACTGGGGACAGGACTATCTGACCTACAGCGGCTCGGTAAGTCTCTTCGTCAACCTCGTTTTCGCTGGCACATACGTGAGCGTCAGGAACTATTTCTGCAACGTGGAAAACGGACTGATGACGCGTTTCTTCTTCACCGAAATGGCGCGCGACCTGGGCAAGAACGTCGAGATGCGTTGGGATGGCGAAACGAAGGACGACCGCGAGGCGGCACGAATAGTTCAAGACCTCTACCAGCGCGGCAGCACCACCGATCTGCCTGCTCCCGACAACATCATCTCGTTTGCCCTTCCGAAGGCCAAAACCGATGCCTACAAGTTCAACGAAGAGAAGATTGCGGAATGGGAAGCAAGCGGTCCCGATGAAGACCACCGAGACGACGCCATAGACATTCTGCGTCGCCGAGCAGCCGTGATTATCTTCCGCGCCTCGCAGATCATGTATGCGCTGGAAGGCGGCAAGGAAACGAAGCAGGGAATGGCGATGGCTCGCTGGTACGGCAACGAAAGTTTCCTCAACCAGTACATCATGTTTGCCGATGCCATAAACGAAAGCGTGAAAGCCAACGACGCCATCCAGCGCAAACAGGACATTGCCGCCAGCCGAGTGGCAAAGAACAACGCCCTGTTCCGCCTGCTCGACGAACTGCCCGACGAGTTTACAAAAGAGGATGTGAAGAAGGTGCTTGTTGAGAAGCGCATGGCCGTGCAGCCCTATTGTACCTACATTAAAAGGATGGAAAGCCGCGAGCTGATTATGCGTAAGGGCGACACCTACAAGAAGATATTCAAATTTTAAGCAAATAAGCAAATTAAACATTGCTTAAAAAGAGACATGGAACTCACGCTCACACGCATTGCGAAACGCAAGGACTACACGATTGGGAGGCTCGCGGTCGACGGCACGTTCTTCTGCAACACGCTGGAACCGACGTGGCGCGACTACGAGCACGGCGCCTACAAAATCAAGGGCAGAAGCGCCATTCCAGAAGGAAGGTACGCCGTCGTCATCTCCTACTCGCCGAAGTTCCAGAAGTGGCTCCCGCTGCTGCTTGGCGGCCCCGAATTCAACAAGCGCTGGCAGGGCATCCGCATCCACGCAGGCAACACGGCGAAGGACACGCAAGGCTGCATCCTCGTAGGCGATAATAGGATGGAAGGCCAGGTGCTCGACTCCCAGCTCTGGCTCAACCGCCTCAAGCGCCGCATCACCGAAGCCAAATCCCGCGACGAAGCCATCTGGCTGACGATACAGTAACACAGAAAAGAAAGAGCCTCGCTCGGAATGAACGGGGCTCTCTTTATTTTTGTGTGTTGCTCAGAGGTTATAACTCGACAAGGATGCGGGCGTTTATCATGCGGCCTGTCAGGTAGTTGGGGACGGCGTACTGATGGTTCGAGATGTCCGTTATCCAGTAGTAGCTGCTGACGTTGTCGAGGCCGAAGATGTTGAAGCAGTCCAGGCCGAGCCATACGTTCCTCAGGTACTTGCAGCGGCGCAGGTGACGGTCCTCGTTGTCGATGAGTCGGTAGTTCATGCCGACGTCGAATCGCTTGTAGGCCGGTGCTCGGAAGGCGTTACGCTCCAGGCCTGTATGGGGCGGGCCGAAGGGAAGTCCGTCGGCAAAGGTGGCCTTGAGGTTCATCTTCCAGCGCGTGGTGTTGGGGAAGTAGTCTGTGAAGAAGAGGTTGATGTTGTAGCGCTGGTCGGTGGGCTGCGGTATCTTCTGACCGTTCAGGTTCATCGAGGCTTTCATCAGTCCGAAACTGATCCACGAGTCTGTGCCTGGGACGAACTCTCCGTAGAGCTTGAAGTCGGTTCCAACTACGTAACCCGTTGCGCAGTTGTTGCCGTAATAGACGATTTTCAGGTTGTCGACGTTGTAGGGGTTGAGTTTCCACTGCGCCTTGTAGTAGGCCTCGGTCGTGAACTTGAAGGGTCGGTTCGCAATCTTGAACTTGTACTCCATTCCCGCCACCACTTGGAACGAGCGCTGCGACTTGATGTTCTGGTTGAGCTGGACGGTGGTGTTGCCGGCCAGGGTGATGGTGTCGCGCAGTTCCTTGTAGAAGGGGCGCTGGTTGTAGAGTCCCAGGGCAAGGCGGAACGTGAAGTTGTCGTTGGCCGCTGGCACGAAGCCGAGGCTTGCACGAGGGCTGATGAGCCACTCCTTGTTCCAGCTCCAATAGCTGAGGCGCAGGCCGTAGTTGAAGCTGAGGATGCCCAGGCTGCTTTCCCTTCGCCAGGTGTCTTGGGCGTACATCTCGAGCTGGTTGGAATTGATGGAGTTGGCGGCTCGCATGTTGTAGATGACATGCAGGTCGTTTCCTGTGTGGGGGACGGAGTAGCCGCTACTGTCGCGATACTCCCACTCGTTCGAGTTCTCGCGCACCTTCTCGTGTTTCCAGCCGATGCCTGCATGCATCTGATGGGTGCCGAGCTTGAGGTCGTAGGCGAGCTTCATGCTCTGGACGGAACTGTAGAGGAAGTTGCGGGCATGCTCCATGTAGGAACCCACGCCCAGCTGCTCGTCGCCATTCGTCTCGTTCAGCCAGTACTGGCCCTGGATGTCGTAGGTCTCCTTCTCACGATTGCTGAAGAGGGATGTGGTGAGGCTGAGCGCGCCCTTGCCAAGCATACGGGCTGCACGGACGGTTCCGAAGAGCGTCTGGAACTGGTCCTCCTCCTTGCCGTCGAAATAGACCTTGAAGCTCTTCACGTCCTCCAGCGTGCCGAACTTGGTCTCGCGGTCGGCTGGCTTGAAGTTGTAGTTGTTCCGATTGATATAGACAATGGCGTCGAAGGCCCAGTTCTTTGTGGGAGCCCATCGGAGGTAGGCCTGGTAGTCGAGGAAGTTGGGCTTGTACTCGCCCTTCGTCTCGAGGCTGCCCAGCATGTACTGGTTGGTCTTGTAGCGCAGACCGTTGGAGAAGGAGAACTTCTTCTTGCCGTAACCCACATAGACATTGGCGCCAAGCAGACTGGCGGCCACTGAGGCTTCGAGCCTCTCGGGGTGGGCATAGGTGATGTCAAGCACGCTCGACATCTTGTCGCCATACTTCGCCTCGAATCCGCCTGCAGAGAAGTTGATTTTCTCCACCATATCACTGTTGATGACGGAAAGTCCCTCCTGTTGCCCACTGCTGATGAGCATCGGCCTGTAAACCTCCACACCATTGATGTAGACGCAGTTCTCGTCGAACGAGCCGCCACGGACATTGTACTGGCTGGAGAGCTCGTTGTGGGTGCTGACGCCAGCCTGGGTGGCCACAAGCTCCTCCACTGCATTTCCGCTCGTGGAGGGCATTCGCCTGAGGTCCTTCTTGTTGAGCTCTTGCATCGAACCCATCTGCCTTCTGGTCTCGGCCACAGTGACCTCCGAGAGTTCCTTTCCGCTCTCTCGCATCACGATGTTGAGCGTCAGGTTTCCCTTGGGTTTCTTCAGGACACGCTTGCGCGTCTCGTAGCCTATCATGCTGTAAACGACCACCACACTGTCGGCAGTGGAGAAGGAGAGCCTGTATTGTCCGTCGAGCGAAGCGGTTGTGCCGAAGGGCTGGCCCTCGATGCGGACCTGACACAAAGACACAGGGTCGTTGCTGTCGTCCACGACCCTTCCCTTCAGGTGCACCTTGGCGGTGTCCACCTGCTGCTCTTCCTCCTGAGCAGACACGTTCATGATGCCCCAAAAGAGAGGCAAAAGAAGCAATAAGAAACGTTTCATCTTATATAATAACGTTAAAAGTCGTGATTTATTGTATCAAAATGAAGAATGAAGAATGAAGAATGAAGAATTCTTCGTAAATTTGCAGACCAAAACAAAAGAAACGATGGAAAAGTTCAGCGAATTGATCAAGTTGCGTCGCAGTCACAGAAGCTTTACTGAAGAGCTCTTGAGTGGCGACGATGTGAAGCTGCTTCTTCGGGCCGGATTGATGGCTCCCAGCAGCAAAGGACTGCACAGTTACGAGTTCATTGTGGTGGAGGACAAGCAGATGCTCGCAGCCCTGAGCCAGAGCAAAGCCGTGGGTAGCGACTTCCTTTCGGGAGCGCCTCTGGCTATCGTGGTGCTTGCCGACCCCAGAATCAGCGACGTTTGGATAGAAGACGCCTCAGTGGCCGCGATGAATATCCTGCTTCAAGCCGAAGACCTCGGGCTGGGTGCCTGCTGGATTCAGCTGCGCGACCGTCAGGATGCGGAAGGCCGTCCGACTGAAGAAATCGTGAAGTCCCTGCTCGCCATTCCCGCAGAGATGCGGGCCGTCTGCATGATTGCCGTCGGACACAAAGGCATGGAACGCAAGCCGCAGAACGAAGACCGACTGAAATGGGAACGCGTACATATCGGACAGTACTGATTGGAGCGGGCAATGTGGCGAGCTTCCTGAAGGCCAGCATCAAGTCGCCTTTCCTGCTGACTTGTGTTGGGGGACGCCAAAGAGCGTGTCCCATTCCGAAGGATGCCGACCTCTACATCATTGCTGTAAGTGACAGGGCGATAAGTTCTGTCAGTCAGGAACTTAAGGATGTCGATGGACTCGTCGTCCATACTGCTGGAAGTGTGGCAATGGATGTGCTTTCCTCGAAGAGAAGAGGTGTGTTCTACCCCCTCCAGACACTCTCCAAGAAGCGCCCGATTCCTGCCTCTCGCGTACCTTTTTACATTGAGGCTTCACGAGAAGAGGACCTCGAGTTGCTCCGATTGCTTGCCGAAAGTATGGGGAGCAAGGCCGAGCAGATGGACAGCCAGCGCAGGAAATACCTTCACCTGGCAGCCGTTTTCTGCTGCAACTTCGTGAATCGGCTCTACGGCATTACTGCCGACCTTCTCGAAGCGCACAACATCCCCTTCTCGGCTATGCTGCCGCTCATTCACGAAACGGCGGACAAGGTGGACGAGCTCATGCCCAGCGAAGCTCAAACAGGGCCTGAAGTACGATGGGATGAGGAGGT
>JAEEHP010000064.1 GCA_016280855.1 Bacteroidaceae bacterium | reverse complement strand
GAGCAGTTCATCAAGCGCAGCGGCAGCTACTTCGACTACCTCAGCCTGCACCACTACGAGCAGCAGGGCGGCTATGCCACGGGACCCGTGCGCCTGGGCCAGCAGTACGACCGCTATGCTGAGATGATAGCCCACGGCCCCAACCCGAACATCAGGCTCTTCATCTCGGAGTGGAACCTCAACAGCATCGACTGGCGCACAGGCCTCTTTGCCGGAGGATTCCTCAATATGTGCGAGAGGCGCGACGTGGTGGCCATGGGTGCCGCGGCGCTCTTCATACGCCGCACCGATGCGCCCGACTGGAACAATGCCTTCATCAACTTCGACTACAGGAACCTGTTCAAGGCGCCCAACTGTCAGGTCACGGAACTCTGGTACGACCATTTCTCGAAGTACCGGCTGGCCTATAGCGGCGAGACAGGCGACATCAGCGTGAGCACCACCCTGTCGGAGAATGGCAGTGACGTGATCGTGAAAGTGGTGAACCCCACCGACCTGCCTGCCACCCTGCGCGTCAGAGGTGACTGGCCAGGCGTGTCAGCCACGGTGTTCGACTATTATGCTCCGGGCTCGCTGACAGTGGCCAACAGCATGGAGAACAAGCAAGCCGTAGCCCTGCAGAAAGCAACTCCCAAGACCGACGGCAACGATGTGCTCCTCGCTGTTCCCGCCCTCTCAGCCGGTGTGCTCACCATCACCAAGTCGCATACCCAAGAATGAACCACTAATTTTTTCACTTCTTGCCCGAAATATTTGCCTGTTCCACAAAATTGTTGTACCTTTGCAGCGAAAACGATGGATCATCAAGTAGAGGAATACAACAACCCCACCAAGCAGCCGAAAACCATTGAGGAGCTGAAACTATGGTACGCATGGCATAACCTGCCGCCTGAAGAGGTGACACGCTTCTTCATCGGGAAAGACATCACCGAACCTAAAGCCTTCGGCATCTACAAGAACGAGTGGGGCGAATACGTCGTATACAAGAACAAAGCCAGCGGCGAGCGCGCCATCCGCTATCAGGGACGCGACGAGGCCTTTGCAGTGAACGAGATCCTGCAGCGGCTGAGGGACGAGATAGCCAGCCAGAAGGCTAGGAACAAAGCACGGCGGCAGCCTCCCCTTCGGGCGGAGGCCGGAGGGGGCTCTTCACAGGCGCAGTCGTCACGATCGTCGGGGTTGTCGTCCCTCTTCTCCAAGAAGGAGACGGGCTTCCTGGGCACGATGATCGCGGGCGTCATAGCCCTGGCGATGTGGGCCTCGGGCAATGGCATCCCCAACGGCTATTACCAGTATCAGGACCAGAGCTACTACCGGCAGGGGTCGGCATGGTACCGCTACCAGCCTTCGACCAGCGACTGGCTTGAGACCACGGCACCCGCCCAGATCACCAAGGACAATGCCGACCAGTACCGCCTCGAGAACTTCAGCGGCAAGCGCTTCGAGGACTCACCGTGGTATGACAACGGCAGCAGCGACGACGACAGCTGGGACAATGACAGCTGGGACGACGGCGACGACTGGGACGACAGCGACACCGACTGGGACTCGGACTGGTGACGCGAAAGAACAACAAACCCACCAGGCAACTTAACCTCATCTATTTAACATATCAAAAAAACTACTACATGAAAAAGGTATTACTGATGTTTGCAGTGCTCATGGCCACCATGGCCTGCACGAAAAAGAATGACGCTGTCCCTGCCCAGGAGGCTGAGGAGAACAGCACAGTGACTGAAACCGAGGAGCAGCGCCCCGCCATCAGTGAGGAAGAGCGGACGGCCAACATGCAGGAGGTGCAGGCATACCTGAAGGAGTGCGGCGCATTCTTCATCGCTACAGCCGACGGCGACCAGCCGCGCGTGCGACCCTTCGGGGTGTCGGAGATCATCGACGGCCAGCTGTATTTCCTCACGGGCAAGGTGAAGGACGTCTACAAACAAATCGACAAGAACGGCAAGATCGAGATCTGCGCCCTGAAAGCGTCGGGCAGCGAGTGGATGCGACTCTACGGCACACTCGTCAACGACGAGACGCTGTCGGTGAAGGAGACCTTCCTGGAACGCAATCCTCATCTGAAGTCGATGTACAAGGCTGACGACGACAACATCGCTGCCCTCTACATCACCAACGCCACGGCCCGCTTCTGCTCGTTCTCGGCAGAAGAGCGTGACGTCATCTTCTGACCCCCCGGACTATCGCTGGATGACAAGCCTCCTGTTGGCAACATAGATGCCACGCCGGGGGCTTGCCACTTTCTGCCCCATCAGGTTGTAATAGCCTTGCGACGGCTGCGCGTCGGCAGCAGGAAGGGTATTGACGGCGGTGGGCAGGTGGCGGTTCTGCACGCGCTCGGCCTCCGCCCAGGCATCGGCATCCTTCTTGATGTCGCTGCCCAGGTAGTAGCCCAGGTTGGTGGGCTGGTTGTAGCCGATGTTCTCGTTGAGGGCACTCATCCAGTAGCAATGGTCGGTCATGAGCCACGGCATCTTATGAGTGGTGGGATACCAGGTGGAGAAGATCTTCAGGTCGTGGAGCTTCGTCGCGTCGGGCACGATGATCTCTTCGCGCCAGTCACCCACGAGGTCGCCATACCACGAGGGGTTGCCCTTCGAGCCGTTGATCATGGCCATGCTATAGCGCCACATGGTGAAAGTGCGCCCATTGGGCACGCTGTGGATGATGCCGCCCTCGGCCAGTCCCTGCCTGCTGAGCGAGCCGTCGAACCAGATGGCGGCGGCAAAGCCGGGTTTCCAGTCGCTGGCGGTGCTGATGCCAGTGGTATTTCCGTTCTGGTCGAAGAGGTCGCTCTTGTAGTAGAGGAACTCACAGCCCGGAGTCTTGGGCGAATAGTCAGCCACCATGCAGCGTCCCATGTCGTTGTCGCTGGCAGCATCTTTCTTCCAAATGACAGAGCCGTCTCGGGCATCGTGGAGG
>JAEEHP010000063.1 GCA_016280855.1 Bacteroidaceae bacterium | reverse complement strand
CTTGGTGATGATGTCCACGCGGTCGCTGACCATGAAACTCGAGTAGAAACCCAGTCCGAAATGGCCGATGATGGCGTTGGCATCTTCCTTGTATTTGTCCAGGAAATCGTTGGCGCCCGAGAAAGCTATCTGATTGATATACTTGTCAATCTCCTCGGCTGTCATGCCGATGCCGCGGTCGCTCACGGTGATGGTGCCGGCGTCCTTGTCCACCTTCACTTCCACCTTCAGGTCGCCCAGCTCGCCCTTGAAATCGCCCTTGCCAGCCAGTGTCTTCAGCTTCTGCGTGGCATCAACGGCGTTCGACACGATCTCACGGATGAAGATCTCGTGGTCAGAATACAAAAACTTCTTGATGACCGGAAAGATGTTCTCGGTCGTCACTCCAATGTTTCCTTTTTGTGTACTCATGATGATATTGATATTTAATATTGATGATTAATTATTTTGCGATCGACGAATTGTCAGTCCCTTCACATCCTGCAAAAGGCGTGCCAAAACCAATAAACTGCCATCATCTTAAGAAAAAGTCGTTTCGGCACCAGCGTCTGTCCGCATTGCCCTTAACCGCCAACTGTTACCGCTATATCGGTTATTCGTTACGGCTTTGTCGGCCATTCGTTTCAGCTATGTCGGCCATTCGTTACGCCTCCCGTTTATAGGAGCAAAACATGTTTTCCATAGCCGTTTTCTTATTTGCCATTAACTCCAAAGCCTTACCCTCATAGCCGCATAACCGAATCTTCGACGTGAAATCTGTGTTTCCCGCCGTGAAACACAGATTTCATGGACGGGAAACACGCATTCACCGCCGTGAAACGTAGAAAGAATATTCATGCGTAGTTCGGGGCTAAGATTAAACGCAATCCGCCCCGCAAGGCATAAACGCTTGCAGGGCGGAGGGTTGTTGCGGGGACGACGTCAGAGGTTCACCTCGATGCGCTTCAGATCTTCGGGGCGCGAGCTGCTGCCGTAGAAGATCTCGTAGCGGCCGGGATGAGCGTGGACGGTGTTCGTCTGCGGATCAAAGAGCTCGAAGGTCTTCTCCGTCAGCGGAATCCTGACGCTTGCCGTCTGACCGGCCTTGACCTCAACGCGCTGGAAGGCGCGAAGCGATTTCAGGGGACCTTCAGCGTCAGCAACGTCGCGGATATACACCTGCACTACCTCCGTGCCGTTGCGGCTGCCGGTGTTTTTGACGTCGAGGCTCAGCGTGCCGTTGTAGCCGTCGGTCATCGTCAACCGTCCGTTGTCGATAGCGAAGGTTGTGTAGCTCAGACCGTAGCCGAAGGCATACAAGGGGTCGTTGAAGTAGCGATAGGTGCGGCCTTTCATGCTGTAGTCCTCGTAGTCCGGCAGCTGTTCGGTCGAGCGGTAGAACGTGACGGGCAGCTTGCCGCTGGGGTTGACGACGCCGAAGAGCACATCAGCCACGGCTGTGCCGCCTTCCTGTCCGGCATACCACGCTTGCACGATGGCATCGCAGGTCTGCGCTTCGGGCGTCAGGGCTATGGCTGAACCTGAGCAATTGACGAAGATGACGGTCTTGCCGGCAGCCTTCAGCGCTTTCAGGAAGTCGCGCTGCACGCGAGGCAGCTCGATGCTTGTGCGGTCGCCGCCGCGGAAACCGTCGATGCTGACGGGCATCTCCTCGCCCTCGAGGGCTGGCGATATACCGCCTACGAACACTACCTTCTGGATGCCTTTCAGCTGGGCGATGATGGCGTCGTAGTCGATGGGCTGTTCCTTAGCCACGTCGATCTTGATGTCGGCGCCCCACGTCTTAACGAACTGGTAGCGCACTTCAATCTTGTAAGTCTGTCCCGCCTCGGCCTGAATCGCTGTGCGGGTAGGGGTGGCGCGCCACGAGTGGATGTGCTGCTTGCGCTCGCCGTTGACATAAACTTCGTAGTCGCCTGTGCCTTCGACGTTGATGACATATTCTCCGGCAGCTTTTGGCGTGAAGTCGGTCTCGTATTTCGCAGAGAAATCCTCGAGTGCCACGCCCGGGGCGAAGTTGTGCATTCCGGCCGTCGTCACGGCTACGGGATTCGTGTAGTATTGCGTCGTGACCGCCTTGCCTTCCATGGCCGTGTTGTTCCAGAACGTACCTTTCAGGCCGCGGCGCCCGGCTGCCGAACATTCGGTGGCCAGACGGCTGTCCATGACGAGGTCGTTTGTCAGGTCGCAACCCTTGAAGTAAGACATCTTCTTCTGGCGTGCACGTATGCCCTGAAGGATGGTGACGGTGTGGTTAGGCGTACCATTGTAGTTGCCCCACATCATTGTCATGTTGTCGGCGTTGGGACCAATGACGGCGATCTTCTCGGCGTTGGCCTTCAAGGGCAGCACACCGTCGTTCTTCAGCAGCACGATGGTTTGACGTGCCATGTCCAAAGACTTTTGTGCGCTTTCCTTCGTTGACATTGCCGAGTACGGAATCTTAGACCATTCCACGAGCGAGGGGTCGTCCATCTCGCCCAGGTCGAAACGTCCTTCCAGCAGGCGCAGCACGTGCTTGTCCACTTCGGTCTCTGTGATTAGTCCGCGTCGTACGGCTTCAGGTATGCTTCTATAGACGTAGTCCCATCCGCATTCCACGTCAGTTCCGGCCAGCGTGCCGACCTTGGCAGCGTGAACGGCATCAGAACTGCTCTTATGGTTCTGGTGGAAATCGCTGATGGCGCCGCAGTCGCTGACCACGAGGTACTGGAAGCCCCATTCGTCGCGTAGAATCTGCTGAAGCAGCTGCGTGTTGCCGCAGCACGGCTCGTCGTCGAGGCGTTGGTAGGCACACATGACCTCGCGCACCTTAGCATCCTGAACCAGGGTCTTGAATGCAGGCAGATAGGTTTCCCACAGGTCGCGCACGCTTACGTTGTTCAAGTTGGCCGTGTGGCGCGTGTATTCAGGTCCGCTGTGGACAGCATAGTGCTTGGCACATGCCCACATCTTGCGATACTTCGATGTCTCGGGACCTTGCAGGCCGCGTACGACCTGTGCGCCCATGACGCTCGTCAGGTAAGGATCCTCGCCGTAGGTCTCCTGTCCGCGTCCCCATCGCGGGTCGCGGAAGATGTTCACGTTGGGCGTCCAGACCGAGAGGCTGTGGAATTTCTCGTCCTCGCCGCCGTCCTGGTACATTCGTTTGTTGTATTGTGCACGGAACTCGGTGCTGGCCACGTCGAATACCTTATATAATAAGTCGGGGTTGAACGAGGCTGCCATGGCGATGGGTTCGGGGAATACGGTCACATTGCCTTGGTTGGCTGCGCCGTGCAATGCCTCGCTCCACCAGAAGAACTTCTTGATGCCGAGTCGCGGAATGGCAGGGCTCTCGTCGAGCATCAGCTGTGATTTTTCCTCAAGGGTCAGACGCTTGCACAGGTCGGCGGCACGTTCCTTGGCACTCAGCTGCGGGTTTTGGTACGGGTACTGCTGTGCGGTCGCCGTCGTGGCCATCGCAACGAGAAGGGAAAGAAGGATAAACGATTTTCGTGTCATAATCATGAGTTTGTGGGTTGGAATGGCTTACTTGCGACGCTTCGCCTTCTTCGTAGCTTTCTTCTGCTGCGAGAGGTCGAGGACGCGGATGTTGCGGAGCTTCAGACCTTCGCCGTGACCGCAGAAGCAGATGAGACCGTCCTTGTTGAAGAGGCCGGGATGGCTCTGGTGGTCAACGGTGTAGGGATTGGGCTTACCCTGTTCGGGTGCCATATTGTGCCCTTGGCAAGCATCGCGGATGTTTCCGTCAACGAGCACTTCGCCGTTCAGGGTGACGGTGATGTGGTCGCCCTCGGCGCGAATCTCCTCGTAGTTCCATTCGCCCAGAGGCTTGTGCTTGATACGCTTGGCGGGGATGATGCCATAGACCGAGCCGTGAACCTGATATTCGCGCAAGCCCTGGTAGATGGGATCATCGTGGTCGAGAATCTGGATTTCCATGCCCTCGTAGGCGGCATCGACGCCTTCGCTGGTGCGGATGCCTACACCATTATTGATACCCGGACGCACGAAGCAGAACTCGAAGCGGAACACGAAGTCGGAGTATTTCTTCGTGGTGTAGAGGTTGCCTTCGGAGCCGTAGTGTGCGCTGACGTAGATGGCACCATCGATAGGCACATAATCTGTCTTGTTGCCCTGCCACTTGTCAAGGTTGGTGCCGTCGAAGAGCAGCTCGTAGCCAGCCTTGGCCTCCTCGGGGGAGAGCGTGGTCACCTTAGCGGTGATGGCGTTGGGGTCGTCGATGATCTTCGGCAGGATTGTGTTCACCTGATCCACGGCATAGCCGGCGTCGGCGTTCTCGGTATGGCTCTTGAAGATGTTTTGTGCTTTCAGCAACATTTCGCGGATGTGTGCGCCGCGTTGGAGGGGCTCGTTCTTCTCGATGAGATCGGTGACGGCGTGCGCGGCAGCGAGGTCGTTAGCCTTCACGTCCATGTACTCGGCGGCGAGGTTCAATGCCGGCTCGTTGTTCAGCGTGGCGAGGGCGGCGAGGTAGTTGTTGGCCGTATTGGTCGTTGGCTTCATGTCGAGAGCCTGTTTGTAGAGCTGGTATTTCTGCAGGCTTGCCCAGTTGGCCTGCTTGGTCAGCGTGAGGGCGCGGCCGAGCATAGACTCGCGGTCGGCGGGATCATTCTTGGCGATAGACATCAGGGGAGCCACGACGTCGGCCTTAGCCACCTTGAGCAGCGCTGCACGGGCTGCTTTCTTCGTGGTCTCGCTGTTTGCGGCAGCCACTAAGCTTTGTATATCGTCGTTCGAGCCGCGCTGTGCCATGAGACCGTAGTAGAGGTCGGCGTATGGTTTGAAGCGACTGAGGAGGTCGTCGAACTTGCCGTCGGGGACGATGGCGGCGAGGCTCTTGGCAGCTGCGTCGTGCAGCTTGCTGTTGCCGATGAGTGCCGTGAGCGGCTCGTAAGCCGACTGTATGTGACGCTCTCCTGCGAGGGCTACGAGGTCGGCGTTGGCTGTCGAACCCTTGGCTTTCAAGGCTGCGAGCACACCGTCGGCTATGTTGCCGTTGAACGTGGTGAGAGCGGCTTTGGCGGCAGAGGCGTGCGGCGTGTCAAGCTGGTCGATGAGCGCCGTGAGGGCTTCGTTGCCACCGATCTTGCCTGCTGCTTCGATGGCGGAGGTGACGATTGAGTTGTTGCCCGAGGTGAAGGCACCGAGCACGGTGGCAAGGTTCGCGCTGTCGTGGTTATTGCCGAGCCAGCGGATGACGTCAATCTTGGTGTCGGTCTTCAGTTTGGGATAGGCCTTGCAGACGGCAGCGGCGAAACTTGCATCTCCGCTACCCAATGCGAGGGCGGTGTTGCGCAGCTGGGCATCGTCGCTCTTCTTGAGGGTTTTCAGGAGCAATGAGCTTTGTTTCTTGGCGGCTGTGGCGCTAAACTTGTCGCGGAACTCGGCAATAGCACGTGAGTTCTCAGCGATGGCGGCCAGATCCTCCGTGGCATGAACGACAGGCACGCTACCGGGTGTTAGCTTGTTGATCTGGTCGCGCAGAAACGTCTTGTTGCCTTCGTCGGTGCACTTGGCAAGAGCTGCCTCAAGACCTTTCTTGACGGCGGCACATTGGGTTTCGCGACCCTTGACGGTAACGTAGCTGGTCAGACCGTCGATGGCATATTCGAACTTGGCATTCTTGCCCTGACCGGAGGGATAGAGCATTGCTGCAAGCGACGCGACACCTTCTGCGCCGGTGCCGGCAATCTCACTCATCACCTGATCCAACGTTTCGAGGTTTTGGGCAGGCAGTTGGGCGAGGCCGTCGGCGATGATGGTCGAAGCGACGCGACCACGGCTATCCTGGGCGGTAGCGGAGAAGGATAGAAGGAATGAAAATAGTAGAAAAAGATATTTAAGGTGTTTCATTGCTTTAAGGGATTAATGGGTTGGTAATTGGGACTGGAGGTTCTAGATCTTCCACTCGCCGCGCATGGGTTGGTCGATGAGTGCGTTGGCGGCATCGTCGCCGATAAAGCGTTGAGTGGCGGGGTCGAAGTTCAACACATGGCGCCCGAGACGGAGGCCTACGGCGCCCATATTCACCAGCGTGCAGCTGTGATGGCCGTTGTCTTCGTTGAGGGCGAACTTTTGGCGGGTGCGGACACACTCGAGGAAGTCGGTGCGCTGAGGTTCGGGGTCGGGCAACTCGTTGATGAGCTGCTGCACGTTCGGGATCGTGCATTCGAAGCCCTTATAGACCTTGCCCTTAGGACCTTCGATGTAGGCGAGCTTGCCTTGGCTCTCGTAGCCTTCGCCCTCGAGAACGATCTGGCAGCCATCGGCGTAGGTGTAGGTGATCTTATGCCAAATGCCCACGGCGTCGTAGTGTTGCTGCGGAGCATCGATTTCCACCTTCACAGGGAACTCCTTGTCCTTGCCCAGCATATACTGAACGGGGTCGAGGTAGTGCTGGCCCATGTCCGTGAGACCGCCGCCGTCGTAGTCCCAGTAGCCGCGGAAGGTCTGATGCGTGCGATGGACGTTATAGGGCTTGAAGGGAGCCGGACCGAGCCACATATCGTAGTTCAGCTCAGAGGGAACAGGTTGAGGCGTCAGGTTGTCCTTGCCCACCCAGAAGAACTTCCAAGTGAAGCCCGTGGCGCCAGAGACAGTAACCTTCAACGGCCATCCGAGCGCGCCGCTCTGAATGAGTTTCTTCAACGGCTTAACGGGTGTGCCGAGGCCATAGAATGTGTCGGTGAAGCGGAACCAGGTGTTCAGGCGGAGGATGCGTCCGTAGCGCTCGACGGCTTCTTTAACAGCCTTGCCTTCGCCAATGGTGCGTGTCATGGGCTTCTCGAGCCATATATCTTTGCCTGCCTTGGCGGCTTCGACGGCCATAAGTCCATGCCAGTGGGGTGGGGTGGCGATGTGGATGATGTCGGCGCCCGATTGATGGATGAGCTCGCGCCAGTCATCGAAGGGCTTGACGTCGATCTTAAGCTGCGACTTGGCAGCATCGACGGCGCTCTGGAGGTGCTTCTTGTCAACATCGCACACGGCCAGCAGACGATAAGCTTCAGATGTGGAGAAATGGCTGGCGGAACGACCGATGCCGCCCACGCCGATGACGGCTTTGGTCAGCTGGTCGCTCGGGGCGATGAAACCTTTGCCGCCTAACACTTTTCGGGGAACGATGGAGAACAGACCTACTGCTCCCATCGTTTGCATAAATTGTCTTCTATCCATGGATTTTAGGTAATAGTGATAGTTAATTTGTCGTTTTGCGGCCTAAAGTTACGTTAATATTTAATAAGGTGATTCATTTATGGGCAGTTTTTTAATCTCTTTCACATTTCAAAGACGTTTCACGAGGTTTTTCGTGACGAATTCTTGGCTGATTGGCAAGAAACTGCTACCTTTGCAGCCGTAATCACCAAGGATTATGAAGATTTTTGCTGTAGGTATGAACTATGCGGAGCACAATAAAGAGCTCCACGAAACGTTATATAAAGCAGAGGAGCCCGTGATCTTCACCAAAGCGGACTCGGCGCTGCTCACCAACGGACGGCCGTTCTTCATCCCCGATTTCACACAGCGGTGTGACTACGAGACAGAACTGGTTGTGCGTATCTGTCGTTTGGGGCGCTCTATCTCCCAGCGCTTTGCCCATCGCTATTACGATGCCGTGACCGTGGGCATCGACTTTACGGCACGTGACGTTCAGGCTCGTCTGCGTTCGCAGGGGCTGCCCTGGGAGCTGGCAAAAGGTTTCGACGGCTCGGCGGTCGTCGGGCGGTTCGTACCGAAAGAGGCGCTGGCGCGCGACATTCAGGACCTGCACTTCCACCTCGACATCAACGGCGAGACGGTTCAGCGGGGTCATACCGCCGACATGCTTTATAAGGTGGATGAGCTAGTGAGCTTCATCAGCCGATTCTTTACCCTCAAGACGGGCGATCTCATCTACACCGGTACGCCCGTAGGCGTCGGACCTGTCCATATAGACGACCATTTGGAAGGATGGCTCGAGGATGATAAGGTGTTGGAGTTCAACGTAAAATGAGGTTAGCTTAAAGTGAATGGTTTATTGTTTAATGACGAAGGTTTAAAGATTTAGGCATAAAGTCTGATGTTGATAGTCAAAAGGCTGATATATATTGTGTGTGTCTTGCTGCTACCGTGCACTCAGGTTTGCGGGCAAGGTTTCACGCGTCTCGACTGGAACGAGCTGCGCATCGATAGTGTGCTGCCCGTTTATGCTGAGGTGGTGCCCCTGGAGACGGACTACCGCCTCTATGACTATCAGGTCAAGGTGCGTTATCCCGAATGGTCGCTGTTGACGCCTTCCGAGACTGTTGTGGCTCGCCGCTTCGACGAGCAGTTGTCCGATAGCCTGCAGATTGAGTCCTTTGTTGGCGTCGAACGTGGCAGGGGACTGATGGATCTTTCCTTTATTCCTGTCATTAAGCACAACGGTAGCTACCTGAAACTCCTCAGCGCCAAAATCGAGATTCAGCCTCTGCTCAAGGATAATCGGAATCCTCGGAATCCCCGACTGATACGTCCAACCCGCGCTGCCACATCCGCCGAGCGCTATGCTGCTCATAGTGTCCTGGCAACAGGCAAGTGGGTCAAGATCTCAGTAGAGAACGATGGCATTTATCACCTGACCAACAGCCAGATACGCAAAATGGGATTCAACCCTCAGCGGGTGCGCGTTTATGGCTATGGCGGTCACCTTCAGGACGAACTGATCCACGCCGACTCCGACTGGGACGACCTCGAACAGGTGGCTTTGATACCTGTTGCCGATGGCTATCTCTTCCACGCCAACGGTCTTGTCCATTGGTCGCAAGGTAAGCATGTGCTGAACCATTATGCCCGTTCGGCCTGTTATTTTGTTACAGAGGCCGAGACCGACACAGAAGCGATGGCTGTTGTCGATTGGTCTGCCGAAGCGGGCGAGGCGGCAGCTGTGACCACCTGTCAGGCCTTTGCTGTTCACGACCCTCAGGAATATGCTTGGTTTCAGGGCGGACGACGGCTCTACGAGAACTACGACTACGCCTCGGGCAACAGCCGCAGCTATACGCTGACGCTGCCCGCTTATCCCTCGTCAAACCGCCCGGCTTCTTTTACTGTCAGCTTTACGGCAGCTTCCGACGATGCCACCTCCGTTACCCCAACCGTCAATGGCACAGTCCTTGAACCGCTCAATATTCCTGGCTTGACAAGCTATAGTTCGGCCATGGAGAGTAGCAAGACCTATGCTTCCCTTGACGCTCCCCAACTCAAAACGACCGTTCAGCTTTCATCCTCCAGCGGGCACAGCGCGCGCCTCAACTTCTTCGAAATCAGTTATGAGGGAGAGCTGAAGATAGATGCAACG
>JAEEHP010000062.1 GCA_016280855.1 Bacteroidaceae bacterium | reverse complement strand
GTGACACTCAGGTTTACATCCAGAATGAGACGCAGGTAGTCAAGCACATCAACCCGTCGGCTGGTTCCTACTACGTCGAGAAGCTCACTCAGGAGCTCTACCTCAAGGCTTGGGAGCACATCCAGGAGATCGAGAAGCTCGGCGGTATGGCCAAAGCTATCGAGACTGGTCTGCCCAAGATGCGTATCGAGGAGGCTGCAGCCCGCACACAGGCTCGCATCGACAGCGGTGTTCAGACCATCGTAGGCGTCAACAAGTATCGCCTCGAGCATGAGGATCCCATTGATATCCTCGAGGTAGATAACACCGCCGTGCGTCTGCAGCAGGAGGAGTCCCTGAAGGAGCTCCGTGCCCACCGCGACGAGGAGCAGGTTAAGAAGGACCTCGCTGCCATCACCGCTTGCGTGCAGGAGTTTGCCGATGGCAAGCGCTCGGAGCACAACCTCCTCGACCTCGCTGTCACAGCAGCTGGCCACCGTGCCACCCTCGGCGAGATTTCCGATGCCTGCGAAGCTGTCGTAGGCCGTTACAAAGCAGTCATCCGTACCATTTCAGGCGTGTATAGTTCAGAAAGCAAGGCCGATGCAGACTTCGAGGAAGCCTGCCGCCTCACCGAAGAGTTCGCAAAACAGGAGGGCCGTCGTCCTCGTATCATGGTTGCCAAGATGGGTCAGGACGGCCACGACCGCGGCGCTAAGGTGGTTGCCACCGGCTATGCCGACTGCGGCTTCGACGTCGACATGGGACCGTTGTTCCAGACGCCCGCTGAGGCCGCTCGCGAGGCTGTGGAGAACGATGTCAACATCGTTGGCGCCAGCTCGCTCGCAGCAGGTCACAAGACCCTCATCCCGCAGCTCATCGAAGAGCTCAAGAAACTCGGTCGCGAGGACATCATGGTCATCGCAGGCGGTGTCATCCCCGCCCAGGACTACGACTTCCTCTACAAGGCTGGCGTAGCTGCCGTCTTCGGCCCCGGTACCTCCGTGGCTAAGGCTGCCTGCGAGATGATGAAGCTCTTGCTCGGCAAGGAGTAATTGACAGTCCGACTCACAGCGTTCACTGTTCATTATTCATTCTTCACAGACGTCCCCCTCCCAAACCCCTCCCTCTGGAGGCTTTGGGAGGGGGCTTTATATCTTATATTTACTTTGTGACGGGATTATTTGACATAACCGGGGCCGTCATAGAATTCTGAGTTGAGGTTGAGGAGACTGTCGGAGAAGACGTGCGTACCTTGCAGCACCTGCAGGGTGCGGTCGGGAAGGTGGACGGTGGCGGTGCTGCCTACGGGCACACGGAGTTCCAGGCGGCGGAGGTGACCGTTGTGGCTGATGACGTGGGAGGTGATGAGGCCTTGGGGTGTAGGGAGGCTGTAGTAGATGGTGTCGATGCCGAGGGTGGGGCAAGGACGAACGTCGAAGTGTCGGTAGCCAGCTCCATCGGGCGTCACGTTGATGCCTGCCAACCGTCGTGGCAGCCATGTCAGCCCGCCTCCGAACATGGGATGGTTGCGGGAGTTCTGGCCGTCCCATTGTTCCCAGGTCACCGTGGCTCCCTGCGCCAGCCAGTGTCCGTAGCTGGGGTAATCGGTCTTCAGCATGGCGGTGGTGGCTACGTCGTGCAACCCGTTGTCGGTGAGCGTCTCGAAGAAGAACTTGGTGGTGACGAAGCCCGTGTTGATGTGTCCGTCGTGCGTCTCCATGACCTCACGGCGCAGGGCCTCGATGACCATTGCCTTGCGTTCCTCGGGCACTCCCATATAGAGGGCAAGGATGTTGGGTCCGAAGTCGCCGTAGCTGCCTGTGGCCTCGTCGTAGAACTTGCGGTGGAAGGCACGCCAGGTGCGCCGGGCTATGGCATCGCATTCCTGCCTCCCTGCCTCATCGCCCAGTACTGCAGCCGTGCGGGCCGCATTCGTGGCGCATAGCCAGAGGTAGAAGGTGTGTACGATTTCGTCCGACGGCATCCCGTAGGGCGGCACCCAGTCGCCGAGGTTCAGCCAGTAGAGCAGTTCGCCCGTTTCTGGGTTGCGCATCTGCTGGTACATGGTACTGTCCGGGGTCAGCCACGTCTGCATGTTGCGCAGCTGGGCGCGCATGGGTTGGTACGCCTGCTGCAGCAGCTGGCGGTCGCCGTACTGGAGGTAGTACTCCCAGGACATCGTGTTCAGCGCTGCGCCCCATGCCACGCCGCCTCCGCAGGTAGGTTGCCAGGGAGCGCCGTTGGGTACGTAGCCCGTGGCGGGGTTCTGCGCGTCGCGCATATCGCGGATCCATTTCTGATAGAAGGCGGCAGCGTCGAAGTTCAGCATCACCATCGCCGCAGCAATCTGTCCGTCGCCCGTGTAGGGCAGACGCTCGCGGTGGGGGCAGTCGCTGGCAATGCCTCCATGCATGTTATCGAGTTGGGAACGTACCCAAGCTGCATAGATGCGGTTGATGAGCGGGTTGCTGGTGTGGAACTCAGCCCAGGGGCGTACGTCGGTGTTCACGGCTTCGGCCTGTATCTGCCCGGCGCTCAACGATTCCAGACCGCTCACCTCGACCTGCGAGAACACGAACCAGGTGAAGCGTGGCGCGAAGCTGTGGTTCGAGTTGAGAGTTGAAGGTTTAGAGTTTAGAGTTGAGGGTTTAGAGTTTAGAGTTGAGGGCTTTCCAGCGAAAAAGACTTGCTGCCCCAGCGGCGACTCGCTGAGGTACTTCACCTCAATGCGCTGTCCCTCGTGGGCTTGGAAGTCCTTCAGCCGCACCCATCCAGCCACCTCTTTCTCGAAGGTGACGAGGAAAGTACTGTCCCGGCGCTGGATGCTCACGGGTTGCAGTACTTCGGTGATGCGGTCGGTGGGTGCCGTGTGGGCGGTCAGCCGGCCTGTGGGTGGCGTTGCCAGCACGACGCGTTGCCAGCCGCTCTCATCGATGCCCGGTTCGGCCCAGGCGGGCGTCTCCTGGCGTGCATCGTAGATCTCACCTTCGTAGATGCCATTCATCGTGATGGCCGAGGGGCGTGTGAGCCACGACTCATCCGTAGCCACCACCTCGCACGTGCCGTCGTCGTAGGTCACTTCAATCTGGCAGAGCGCACAGGCCTTGCCGAAGGTTCTCACGCGCGAGCTCTCGGTGTCGTAGAATCCCCGCCCAAGCATCAGCCCTGCAGCATTCTCGCCCTCGCGGAGCTGCTGCGTGATGTCGTAGGCCAGGTACATGATGCGGTAGTCGGTGAATCGCGGATCAATGGCGATGCCACCTTTGTCCAGGTCCTGGCGCACGGAGTAGTTGGTGAGGTTCGGCACGAGGTAGTCATCGCCCACGCGCTTGCCGTTGATATACAGTTCGAAGAAACCGCCCGCCGTGACGAATGCCTTTGCCCGCAACACCTTGCGCCTGAGTGTGAACGCCTTGCGCAGCAGCGGTGCGCCCTGCGACGGCTGTGACGAGGTAATCCAGCGCGCCTGCCAGTCGGACTCCTTCAGCAGCCCCATGCCCCAGTGCCCCACGGGGCTCCACTTCGATCGCTTGCCCCGTGCGTTCCACGTCTGCACCTTCCAGTAACAGTCCTGTCCGGAGGCCAGCGGGCGTCCTTCGTAGGGCACCAGCACCGAGCAGTCCGAGGGCACGCGTCCGCTGTCCCACAGGTCATAACGTCCGCGCCGCAGCCCTTCCTCCGTGGAGGCGACGACGATGCGGTAGGCCGTCTGGCGCTCACCCGTCACCCGCTCGTCCCGAGGCTCATTGATCCACGAGAGGCGCGGTTGCCGCGCGTCCACCACGGCAGGATCCACCATGTGTTCCACCGTCAGTCCGGTCACGCGCAGCTGGGCGTTGCCGAGCAGCGGCAGCATTGCTGTCAGAAGGAAGAAGATGCGTTTCATGATACAAAAGAGCCACCCCCGCCCCCTCCCGACAGGGATGGGAACCGCTGACACTTGGAGGTTGGTCATATATTTGGTTGTAAACGTCTGTTTTTTCATGCTTTCTTCGTTTATCGTGGTACAAAGATAAGGATTAATGATAGAAAAAAGCAATAAAGTTGCAGATATTTGAAAAGAAATACGTACTTTTGCCGACGAAACGATGAAATCCCTGTTTTCCCTCATTCCCTTCGCAGCGCTGATTGCGCTGATCTTCGTCTGCGTCTCGGTCTTCGGCACCGATGCGCTGGAGGGCGCCACGCAGGTGTCGTTGCTCATTGCCTCGGCCATCTGTGTGGCGGTGGGCTATCTGATGAAACGCGTGGAATGGGAATCGCTGGAGGGTGAGATGACAGCCAAGATCTCGAGCTGCATGCCAAGCATCATCATCCTACTGCTCATCGGTGCCATCGGGGGTACATGGATGGTTTCAGGCATCGTGCCGACAATGATCTACTACGGAGTGCAGGTGCTGAGGCCTGAATGGTTTCTGGTGAGCAGCAGCCTGTTCTGCGCATTGGTGAGCGTCATGGTGGGATCATCGTGGACTACGGTGGCGACAATCGGCGTGGCGCTCATGGGCATCGGCCGTGCTCATGGCTTCGACGACGGTTGGATAGCAGGCAGCATCATTGCAGGTGCCTATTTCGGCGACAAGTTATCGCCACTATCCGACACCACGGTGCTGGCTTCCAGCGTCTCGGGTACGCCGTTGTTCACGCATATCCGTTATATGATGACCACGACGATTCCGACGTTCTGCGTTTCGCTGCTGATCTTTACCGTTGCAGGTCTGATGATGGATGTTCCCGAGAGCAGCGGCATCAGCTTCTTGGAGGAATTACAAGAGACGTTCTTCATCTCGCCTTGGTTGCTTCTGGTGCCTGTGCTGACAGGCGTGATGATCGCCCGCCGATGGCCAGCCATGGTGGTGCTGTTCATGGCAGCCCTGATGGCGGCCGTCGTGGCCGTCGTGTGGCAACCGGCATTGGTGGAGCAGGTGGCCGGCAAGGGCGAGCAGGGCATCATGGCAGCGTACGAAGGAGTGATGAAGGTCATCTATGCCCCCACACAATTGCAAACCGGAACCCCGATGCTCGATGAACTGGTGCACACGAGCGGCATGGCAGGCATGATGCCTACGGTGTGGCTCATCATCTGTGCTCAGATCTTCGGCGGCGTGGTCACTGCCACGGGCGTGTTGCGCGACCTGATGGGCATGGTGCTTCACTTTGTCCGCGGCACAGGTTCGTTGGTGGCCAGCACGGTGGCGACGGGTCTTTTCTGCAACGTAGCACTGGCCGACCAGTTCCTAAGTATCATCCTTACCAGTTCGATGTTCAAGGATATCTATAGCGAGCGGGGTTATGAGTCGCGGTTGCTGAGCCGGACCTGTGAGGACGGTGCCACAGTGACCTCGGTACTCGTACCCTGGAACACTTGCGGATTGGTGCAGAGCACGGTGCTGGGCGTGGCAACACTCACCTATCTTCCTTACTGCTTCTTCAATCTCCTCTCGCCCATCACCAGCATCGTCTTCGCTGCAACAGGAACAGGCATCCGCCGCAAGGAAGTTGCCACGAATGCCTGAAAAAAACATGAGACTATAATTATCTTCTGCCTCCTCCGAAGCCGCCACCGCCGCCGCGGTTGCCGCCACCACCGCGGTTGCCGCCTCGTCCGCCAGGGCCACCGAAGCCTCCGGGGAAGCCTCCAGGGAATTCCATGTTCTGACGGGCTTCACGTGTTCCCATGAGGTTCAGACGGTAGATGACACGGATCATGCCGTAGGAGTAGATGCTGTTGGTCCAAGAGTCGCTGCGCATAGTAGCGTTAATCATGCGGCTGATATTGGAGCGCTGGTTGAGGATATCGTAATATTCGAGTGCCACGGTGAGGTTCTTGTCGCGCAAGAAGCTCTGCTGCAGTTGCGCATTCCAGATGAGCTCGTTGGTGTTCATGCTCTCGTCGGCATAGCCGCGGCGTGACTGCTCGCTGATATCGGTGGAGAAGGTCATGCCCCATGCAAAGTTGACCATGAGGTTCCCGCCATAGTTGTAGAACCACGTATCGAGATTGTTACGGGTTTGGATGTCATTGCGGGCGTGCTGATAGTTGAGACCGCCGTTGACACCGAGGTCGATGCCGTAGCCCGTTTCACCCCAGTCGTAGCGGTAGTTCAGACGCAAGTTATTACCGAGGTTGTAGCTGCGCGTTGTAGCTTTGACGGAGTTCATGGAACCCTCTTGCTGCATATAGCCAACGTTGTTGTTGTAATTGAAGTTGAGATTGTAGGAGAAGTTCCAATATTTCTTAGGACCGAGTGCCGTGTTGAAGCCCGCCCAAGCTCCGGCATTCCAGTTGCCGCTGATATTTTCGGGACGCGTTGTGCGTACACCCGTCGTCGTGTCGTAGGTCACGGCATTACTGATGCTATTGTTGGTCTGCGAGAAATTGAGATTTACATTCCAACCCATCTGACGGTCAACGATATAATCGTTGTAATTGGTCCAGAATGTGTTGCTCCACGAGGGCTTCAAACCTGGATTACCCAACGTCTTGTTCAGCGGGTCGCTGGTGTCCTCAACGTCGAGCAGGTTGGTCATGGAAGGCTGGTTCATGCGACCGTTGTATCGCACACGCCACTGGCTGGTAGTGGAGATCTTCCAACGCAGATCAATACGCGGAGCCCAGTTGAAGACATTGCGGGTGATGTCGAAATCCTGATTGTTCTTCTTATAGATCATGTGCGTAGTCTGAGGTTGGAAGCTCAAGCCTGCGTTCAGGCGGAAGTCGCCGAACTGATAACGCAGCATGACGGAGGCATCATGGTTGAACTCGTTGTACTTGGCATACTGCGAGTTGTAGAGGTCCTTGGTGAGCAGCAGGCTGTCAACGCCGGCAAGGTAGCCGGCATAGAGCTGTGTGGCAATCTGGTCGTCGGCCATGCCGGCAAACTGCGTTGCCATCATGTCGAGGACGTTGGAGAAGAGCGAGCGGTCGCTATCCGAGAAGCGGCGCTGGAACTGATAGGAGAACTGCAGGTTGGCACCCTTGAAGATGGGTTCGGAGTAAGAAAGACGGGCGCGCCAGTTCCAGTTCTGCGAAGGGCTAGTGTTCTCCTGATTGTTGAACGTCAGGTCCTGAGCCTTCTTGAAATAATGGATCAGGCTCTGGCTGTTGCTCGTATTCTTGCTCTCGCTGATACTACCGCCGAGGTCGAGACTGACGTTGCGGCCGGGTTTGGCCAGACGACGGTTAATCTGCATCCAGCCATTGACATTGTAGCTGCTGTTGTCGCCGAAGTTGTTGCGAGTATTGGCATTGACGAGGGAGTCGCGATAGACATAGTTGCCTAAGGCATCGCGAAGGTCATACTCCGTCAGCGGGTCGGTCATGCCTGCCTCGTAGGGATTGCCGCTGAAGGTGACGTTAGCTGATTCGCCGCGATTGTCTCCTTCGTTGTAGGAGAAGCTGGGACGGAACTGGATGTTCGTCATCGTATCGGGCTGCCATTCGATGCGGAAATCGCCATTGAGGTTGTGACGGCCGCTATAGTTCTTGCTGATGCTATTGACAAACTGCGACACGGTGCTCGTGACGAAGGTCTGCGAGTTGGAACGTGAGAGGCTGTTGGTGGTTGTATGGTTGTAACGCACGTTGCCGCCGATTTCAAAGAAGCCGGCATCGCCCTCGCGATGGTCGTTCTCCCAGGCGAAATCACCGCCGCCGGTCTGTGTTTCGATGAGACCACCGCCACCGCCCCAACGGCCGAAGCCGCCGTAGCCACCGCCGCCGGTGTTATTAGCGTTGCCGAAGACGGCGACACGCCAGGTTTCATTGAAACGTGTCAGATTAAGATTGCCCTGGTAGAGATTCCTTCGGTCGTAGCCGCCATCCTCGGCTGCCAGACGTCCGAGACCATAACCGCCATCAACGTTGAGGCGCCATCCAGTGCCCATACCTTCCTTGATGGTCAGGTCAAGCACCGTCTCCTCCTCGCCGTCATCGATGCCGGTGACACGCGTATAATCGCTCTGACGGTCATAGGCCTTAACATTTTTCACCATGTCGGCCTGCAGGTTTTGCAGCGTCATCTTGGTGTCGGAACCGAAGAACTCTTTCTGGTTGACGAGGATCTTCTTGACTTCCTTGCCGTTGATCTTGATCGTACCTTCCTCGGTAATTTCGGCGCCCGGGAACTTCTTCAACAGGGCTTCGAAGTTAGAGCCGGCAGGCACACGGAAAGCGTCGGCATTATATACAAAGGTGTCGGCTTTCATCTCCACTTGTGCCAGCTGAGCCGTCACGAGCGCATCCTTCATCATCTTCGTGTTGTCGAGAAGCGTGATCTCGCCGAGCAACACACGCTTGTTCTGCTTCGAGAGGGTGACGTTGCGCCAGACGGTCTTGTAGCCGATGAATGAACTGCGGACGAGGTAGTCGCCGTAAGCGATGCCCGAGAGCGAGAAGGTGCCGTCGTTCTTGGTGGACTGACCGGTGACTTGCGTGCTGTCGAGCTTCATGACGACGATGGTAGCTCCTGGCAGAGGCTCACCTTGCTCGTCAACTATGGTGCCGCTGACGGAGCCTTTCTGGGCGCTGGCGGCCACGGAGAGGCACAGCGCAAATAATACTGTAAGGAAGTGTTTCATACTCTTTTTAGAAATAACGAAGGACGGCCTCATGAAAAAAGCCGTCAATGCTGTGACGGCTTTTGGGAGATAACGTTTAAAGGGATAAGTGTATTTTTAACGTTTATTAGACCAACGCAAGCGTATAGAGATAGATGACTGCGGCTGGAATGGCCAGGAGGCTGCTGTCGAAACGGTCGAGCATACCACCGTGACCGGGCAGAATCTTACCGCTGTCCTTGATGCCCATCTGGCGCTTCAGCAGACTTTCAAGGAGGTCGCCCCACGTGCCGAACACCACCACGACGAGGGCGAAGAGCGCCCATTGCAGCGGAGTGAGAACGGGGATGTAGTGGGCTGCCACCTGAGAGAGCAGCAGGCACAGCAAGGCACCGCCAACGCTACCTTCCCACGACTTTCCCGGGGAGATGCGCGGAAAGAGCTTGTGGCGGCCAAGAAGGGAACCCACACAGTAGGCACCCGTGTCGTTGCTCCATAGGAATACATACACCGCCAGCACCAACCACGATCCTGTATGTGACGAGACGGCCAAGGCGGCATCGCGGCCTAAAGCAGAGAATTCAAGCAGGCACAGCAACGAGAAGGGAAGCGCCACATAAACCTGCGAAAGCATCGAATAGGCCCAGTTGTTCAGCGGCGACTCGCGCTGCAGGTAAAGCTCGGCAACCAGCAGATAAATCATGCTCAGCAACCAGGGTACGAAAAGAACACCGCCACCAGGCAGACCTGCAGCATAACCGAAGAAACCGACGAAAAGACAGCCGCCGGCAACGGTGGTGATGAAGCGGTTCACGTTTACGTCAGCACGTTGGTTCACGATGCCCGTAAACTCCCATACGCTCAACGCTGTGATGACGGTGAACAACAGGCTGAACGTGACAGGAGAATAAAGGATGCCGCCTATCATGACGGCGAGGAAGATGATACCCGTGAGGGTACGAATAATGAGATTCTTCATAGAGCAAAAGGGATTAATGGATTTCCGGCTTCTCAGGATTGTCCGGTGTCTCCGAGTTCTCCGTACTTTCCGGTTCTTCCGGGGTTTCCTCAGTCAGCAGCTCTTCCGTGCGGCTGACCCACGGACGCTTGCCGAAGATCTTCTCGACATCCTCGGCATAGATGACTTCGCGCTCCACGAGGAGGTCAGCCAGGGCATGGTGACCCTCTTGCTTCTCGAGGAGCAACTGCTTGGCACGCTCATACTGCTCGGCTATCATGCGCTTCACCTCTTCGTCGATGAGCTTCGCCGTAGCCTCGCTGTAGGGACGCTGCCATGCGTATTCGTTCTGGTTGTAGTAACACAGATTGGGCAGGGCATCGCTCATGCCCATATAAGCAATCATGCCGTAGGCCTGCTTCGTCACACGTTCGAGGTCGTTCATCGCTCCACTGGAGATATGCCCCGTGAAGAGTTCTTCGGCAGCACGGCCGCCCAACGTAGCACACATCTCATCGAGCATCTGTTCACGCGTAGTGATCTGTCGCTCCTCCGGCAGATACCAGGCAGCTCCCAAGGCACGTCCGCGAGGTACTATCGTCACCTTGATGAGGGGGTTGGCATATTGCAGGTTCCACGAGATGGTGGCATGGCCGGCTTCGTGCAGCGCAATGGTACGCTTCTCCTCCTCGGTCATCACCTTGGTCTTCTTCTCCAAACCGCCAACGATGCGATCGACGGCAGCGATGAAATCTTCCTTGCCCACGCTCTGCTTGCCATGACGGGCAGCGATGAGGGCTGCCTCGTTGCACACATTGGCGATGTCGGCACCGCTGAAACCGGGTGTCTGACGAGCCAAGAGGTCGATGTCCAAGGCCTGATCCACCTTGATGGGTTTCAGATGCACTTTGAACACCGCCTTACGCTCGTTCAGGTCGGGCAGGTCAACATGAATCTGACGGTCGAAACGTCCGGCACGCAACAATGCCTTGTCCAGAATGTCGGCGCGGTTCGTGGCTGCCATGATGATGACGCCCGAGTTGGTGCCGAAGCCGTCCATCTCCGTGAGCAACTGGTTCAATGTCGATTCGCGCTCGTCGTTGCCGCCCATCATGGCATTATTGGCACGGGCACGACCTACGGCATCGATCTCATCGATGAAGATGATACACGGCGCTTTCTCCTTAGCCTGACGGAACAAGTCACGCACACGGCTGGCACCGACGCCGACGAACATCTCCACGAAATCAGAACCAGACATCGAGAAGAAAGGCACATCGGCCTCGCCGGCTACAGCCTTAGCCAACAGCGTCTTACCTGTTCCCGGAGGGCCAACGAGCAGGGCGCCCTTCGGTATCTTACCACCAAGGTCTGTGAACTTCTGCGGATTCTTGAGGAACTCCACGATCTCCTGCACCTCCTGCTTGGCCGAAGCCTGACCGGCTACGTCCTTGAAAGTGATCTTCGACTCGTTCTCGCCACCTTTTTCTACTAATTGCGCGCGAGAACGACCCACATTGAAGATACCACCCATGCCACCCATGCCGCCGCTACCCATGCGACGCATGATAAAGATCCATACGAAGATGATGGCCAGCAACGGGAAGATATTCCAGAACACCTGCATGAAGGTGTCGTTGGTGCGTTTGTAGCTCAGCTCACCTTTGAAATTACCCAGTTCCTGCTGCGCCGTCACGAAATCATCAAGCTTGTCGGCCGACGGGAACTCGGCCTGCACGAAGGGCTGCTTGCCCGTCTGCTCCACGCCAGCCTTGAACACATCGCGGATGTGCTCCGGCTTGACATACATCTTCACCGTGCCTTCGTCCTTGCTTGCTACGATCTTGTTGGCATAGCCCTGTTCCACATACTGCTTGAACTCCGTGTACGTGACGTTCTTTGAGGCGGTGGACGAACTGTCCATGTCGCCGCCAGCGAAGAACAGATAACCTAACGCCACGGCGATGATGACATAGATCCACGTCAGGTTCACACGCGGCATCTTGTTCTTGTTGTTGCGGTTCTTATTGTTGGAGGTGCCGCCATTCTGCGGCTTGTTCTGATCTGCCATCCTTGTAATTGATGATTGAGAATTGAGGATTGATGAGTGATGATTGATGATTCTTCAAGTGTGAAGCGTCCCGATGGGCCGAGCGGAGAATTGAAGATTAATGAATGATGATTGATGAAATTTCTCATCTTTAATCTTTCATCTCTAATCTCTTCTCTAGTCCAGGTCCGGTATTTCTGTCAACTCGGCATCAGCCCACAGATGTTCGAGGTTATAGAACGCGCGAGCCTCAGCCAGGAAGATATGTACGATCACGTCGCCGTAGTCCATGGCAACCCACTGCGCATTATGCAAACCGGCAATAGCCGACGGTTTGGCACCAATGCCCTTGCGCACAAACTCCTCTACGGAGTCGGTGAGCGCCTGAACGTGGGAAGGCGAGTTGCCCGTGGCGATGACGAAAGCGCGGCAAATGGCTTCGTCGATGTGAGAGAAATCGGTGATGACAATCTGATGGCCCTTCTTTTCCTGAAGACCGGCCTGAATCTCGGTGATGAGTTTTTGTGTGGTTTTATCCATAAATAATTCCTAATTGAGCCACAAAGGTACAACGAATTCCCCGATAGAGACAAAAATTAGGGCGAAAATTTATTTTTTTTAGGGAAAAGCTTGCACGTTTCACAAAAAGTCTCTACTTTTGCACCCGCAAATCGGAAGCAAGGAGCTTCGAGGCGTACAAAACGATTGGGCTATGGTGTAATGGTAACACTGCAGATTCTGGTCCTGCCTTTCCTGGTTCGAGTCCGGGTAGCCCAACAAAAGGACACGTTAACACAAGACACGTTAACGTGTCTTTCTTTTGTAACTATGTAGGGTCGGCCTATCGGCCTCAAAATTATAAAAATAATAAATAAGAAAATTATCAAAAGGTACGCCCAACTGCAATTCTAATAATCTTTTGAATTATTTTACTGATAACATTCTTGAAGGGTTAACTCTCCGCTCGACCTTGGTCGCTTCGCTTGCGAAGAATTCTTCATTCTTCACTCTCAACTTTCAACTCTCCGCTCGGCGCTTGCGACGCTTCGCTCTGCGAAGAACTTTCAACTTTCAACTCTCAACTTTCAACTCCCATGCTCGACTCCTCCCCTCGCTTTAAGATGATTGAATTGGACGAGACCACGTCCACCAACACCTTTCTTGCCACCTACCGTCCGCCAACCACCACGGACATCACCCTCGTCACCGCCGAGTACCAGAGTGGAGGGCGCGGGCAGACTGGTAACTCATGGGAGTCCGAGCGCGGTCAGAATCTTCTGTTCAGCCTTCTCCTCCACCCCTCTTTCCTGCCAGCCACCCATCTCTTCGCGCTCTCCGAGCTCATCGCCCTCAGCATTCGTGACGCCGTCCTTCATGCCCTCGCTGCACCACATCCTCCCATCACCGTCAAGTGGCCCAATGACATCTATGCCGGCGACTGCAAACTTGGCGGCATCCTCATCGAGAACGAGCTAAGCGGACACGCCATCAGCCGCAGCATCATCGGCTGCGGCCTCAACGTCAACCAAACCACGTTCCGATTCCCATCCTCAATCCCCAATCCTACATCATCCATCATCCATCATCCATCATCCATCACCCATCATCAATCATCCATCCCCACCCCCGTCTCCCTGCATCAACTCGCAGGGCATCCCTTCGAGCGTCAGCTCATCCTCTCCGACATCATCGATGCCTTCTTCCGCCGCTACGACACCCTCGCCTCCTCTCTTCTCACTACGCCACAGGCACGCTCCCCCCTCCCCACCCTTCATGCTGACTACCTCGCTGCCCTCTACCGTCGCGACGGCTTCCATCCCTATCATGATGCCCACGGTTCGTTCCTCGCTGAGATTGCCGACGTTGAACCTACAGGCCATCTCCTCCTACGCGATGAATCGGGCAGCCTACGCCGCTACGCCTTCAAGGAAGTTGCCTATCTGCGCTGACGAAGCCAGATTGACAAACACCAAGAGCCCCGAGAAAGATCTCCCGGGGCTCTCCTATTATATATAATAAGGTATTATCGCTTCCGCCTCATTTCACCAGCACCTTCTTGCCGTTGATGATGTTGATACCCCTCTGCGGTTTGCTCAATCGCTGACCTGCGAGATTGTAGATTTGGACATTGTCCATTGCCCATTGTCCATTGCTCATTGTCTCGATGCCGTCTTCGCTATTGAACACAAAGGTCAGGGCCTTCACGTGAGCCCCATCAACCACACTGGCTTGTAATAAAGCCTTTCGAGCTGGGACTTTGCCGGCATTGACGCGTACAAAGTTGTTACCGCTGAGACCATAGTAGGCGTCGGATGCGATTAAGGTTGGCGAGGTGATGCCAACAAGCAAATTCTCATTGCTGAAGTCCGTGCCGTCATTCTGGTTCGTCAATGGAACACTTACGGAGGAGCTCGGCTGTCCCATCAGCAGCACACCCGTTCCAGGTGCTGCGACCTCCTTGATCTGCTGGAACACTATTTTCTCGCCCGACACAGACTTAACCATCCACGCACTAAACGAACTGTCATCCGTGTAGTCGGCAGCATAGTTCCCAGCAAAGGTGGCATATCCGTAGGCGTTAAGATTAACAGGACAGGTGAAAGTGACAGGATAGAAAGCCCAGTCGTTATTGCCACCAATAGAAGATGGAACGGTGTTGCCGTAACCGACGACTCCTTCCCCAGGATTGTTAGAGTCAAGGACGATATTGCTATTCACATTCTGAAGATAGAAGTGCCCGTCTGTACCACCTATTTTTGCGATGGTTACTGGTTCCGACTTTTGGGGTGTAGTGGACACTCTCGTTCCATGCTGGAATCGCCAGAAGTAGTTACCATATCCCGTTTGTATATAGTACTTGCCGTTACTTGCTTCTATGAGACGCACCAAATACGGACAAGCATCTGAAGGGACGGCCGATGTGTTATCTAAGGTATGTGTCGTCTTTTCATAGAGATAACCATTGCGCCCACTGTTGAACATCACATACCACTGCCCTGTTGTCAAGTCATCGGCAGCAGATGTCGACACAATAATACCCAAGCCTGCCAGTTCGTCAAGAGCAGATGAAGAGAGATCCGTCACTTCCTCAATGGCAAATTGGCAACCTGTATCAGTCGTGTTGCCACCGCCGCCCCAGTTGATGATATTATAGTTGTCGCTGTTGGCCTGATGAATCTGGCAACCATCCGAGGTATAGATGATATACAATCCTGTTTCGGCGATTGCCTTCACCCTCCAACCCGTCGCGGGCTTGGTGGTGACGGTGTATAACTGAGTATTGCCGGCAGCAGAGGGGTCGATATAGGAATTGTCATTGATGTTCTGGATATCGAACGTCTCAGCCTCACCGTCACGTAGCACAAAATGCCATTTCATGGCATCCGTAGGCGTAGTAATGGATTGTCCGTTCATGCCGGCAGCAGCACCTGTGCTGGTCACGAAACGTCCACCGCGGTACGGGGTGCAGAATGTATAGGGGGTATTTATCTTCGGGAAATCGTTGATCTCAATGCTGGCATCATACGTGGCAGCTGCCATCGTGCCATTGCCTGCCGCAGCCTTGATGCTGTAGCCGCTCTTCAGTCCGTGTTCATCGAAAGCGGAGGCCGGAAGACTGAAGGTGGTGGTGTTGTAGAAGCCGACGATGTTGCCACTGTTGTCATAGACGATGATGCCCACGGCACCTGTGCCGCTGACCGTTACATTCCCGCGTGCGGAAATATTATAGGTGTAGGCGGAACATGGAGCTCCGAAGTCGGTGTATTGTCCCATCTCGCCGACAGCGCCGAAGAAACCGACGGGGCAGGCATCGTTCAGACCTTTTTTCTCACCTACGGCATGTCCGGCATAGGTGGCATCGGGTGCTGTGACGCGGTCTTCGATGAAGATGATGTTGCATTTGGGCAGGTTCATAGCAGCTACCGCACCTAAGGCAGCATCAATCATATCCTGCGTCACATAGAGGTTATAGATGCCGTAGTCTTCGAAATATTGGTAGCGGTTTGTGGTGACGCCGTTATAAGTTTTGGACGTTGTCTGTTCGGGCGGAAGCATGAAGAAGCCGTAGGCAGCAAAGAACTCGGTGAGGTCATAGCCGCTGGCCTCGCAGCACTTCTGGTAGTACCACAGATAGTCCGTGGAAGCGGGGGTGACTTTATCTGCACCTGCCACCTTGCTCATCGGATTAGCGCGCAGTGCCGTGAAGAGACGTGGGAAGAAGTCGGTATTCTTTCCGTTGATGTGGAAGAACTGATAGAGCTGCCAGTTGAGGTGCAGCAGGTGCTGGTTGTAGTTGCCTACACTGCTGCAGGATCTCTGTACACGCTCTGGCCATGAAATGCCATCAGCATAGTCGTCGAAGGTCTCTTGAATGCTGGCCGTACGGCTGGTGTAGCGGCCTTGCTGATACACGGCCACATTGGAATAGAGATTGTTGGACACCTCTGTGTTGCCAACCATGTTGATGGGGGCTTGACGGTGGTGCCCTAACTCATGTGCCGATGCCCACAGGTTGTCACTGCCGAGACGGAACAGGTCGTAGTTAAACAGACGGTCATGCTGTTCCGGACTGAAATAGATACCATTAGTGTATGCGTAGAGCAAGCCATCTCCATTATTTCCAATCGTTGTCACAGAGTGGATGTTGTTGCAATAGTCAAACGTGGCGATGGCTTCACGATTGAAGATCTCATCCTCCATGTCTTGTATTTGCTGCCAGTACTCCAGCATCCCAACGACTTGCCCGCGGCTGCCGCCTTCTGCCTCATCCACAGCATGTTTCAGCAAATCCGTCTGCAGGTTGAAGACCAGGCTCTTGGTCTTTAGGCAGAACATCTCTTTGGTCATGAGGTGTGTCTTCAGCGGTGTCCAGTCCGCATCGTCATCGCCTTTGGTGAGGTCGAAGTAGCCCTGCACAGTGCCGCCCTCGATGTGGACGGTGACATCGGCATAATTGGAGAGGGCTGTATAGGGAGCACTGCCGTCTGTGGTGTTATCCACCTCATAGAAGACGAAGCAGTTGCCGCTGTTTGCCATCCGCATCGTATTCATGCCTTCATGAAGGGTGAAGGTCACAATGCTTGTGCCGCCGTCACCGCCGTAACCTCCGGCGCCATATCCGGCTACCGCCAGCTTGACGCTTTCTCCTGCCGGGATGCTTCCGACATAGACTTGCAGATAGTCGCCGTCCTCCACATAAATGCCGGTGGGGTTCTCTATGCCTCCGACATGATAGCCAAATCCCATGATGCTCGTCCAGCGGTCGCCGCTGCTGTATGCTTTGTAGTCCGCGATGCGGAAGGTCCTTTCTGTCTTGTCCCAACCATCGTAGGTCGTCCAGCTGTTGTTCTTCACCTTGATGGCCATATTCTGAACCGCAACGGGAAGTTCACTCATAGCACTGCGCAGCGCATCATCTGTGTAACCAGAGTAGGGGCTTTTGAGCGCTGTGCACGCTCCCGAAGTGAAAAATACATCAAGGGTTGCAGTAGAGACTTCCGTGAGTGCATCTTTTTCTGCTGCAATCTCTTCGGCTGTTGGAGCCGCTACAGCTTCGAGTTGCCAGATAGAAGCATCGGCAGAAGAATTCCAGCTGACGACATTGTAGGACTGTGTGGCTGCACAGTGGAGACCTCGCCCACCCGTGTCAGTAAAGGAATAAGTATTAGGAGATCCTTTCGTCTCTGCCACAGCAAACGCCTTGGCTGTAGCACCTGCTGAATACTGAGCCGATTGTGTACCTTGGGTCTGAATGTAGTCATCGGTCAACACATTCTTGATGGTTGCCGTGTGCTCGTCTACATCGATACTGACATACCACACTTGCGAGAGGCTGTTGACGCTGCCACTCGTAACCAGCATTCGGTTGCTGATGTTTTCCGTGACATACTTGTTGTCATAGAGATTGCTCTTGATGCGATAGTAACCTGTGGTGAGGGCCAGGTTGTACTGGGCCTGTGCTGCTGCAAGGGCATCGGCATTAACGGTTACAGTCTCTAAAGTCCACTTGGTTTTATTATCGCTGGTGTACCACAGGACAACATTTGAGCCAGCATCACAATGGAGACCGCCTTCCCATTTATCTGCAAACGTGAATTTGCCGGAATCATTGCCTGTGAGTTCTGCCAGGGTGAAGCCGTTGCTGGATTTACCTGTGACATACTGTTCTGACCATGAGTTCCCTGTTGTCTTCTGAATATACCTCTCCGTCAGCGCATTCATCAACGTGACATCGCTGCCATTCACATTGAGGTACCACACCTGCGTGTAGTTGCCATCCTGTAAATCCGAGCAGACGAGCGAATGGTTTGAGATATTCTCGGTTAGATACTTATCATTATAACTTTTGAAACGGTAATATCCATTCGTGATGGCGGAAGATTCTGCGATACCTACAAAGAGGAGGAGCAGGAAGGGAAGAAGGAATCTTTTCATGATTGAATAGGGGAAGGGAGGGGGATATTTTAAGAGGTATTTATTTATAAGAGGTCTATTATTATAATATTATAATTAGGTATTCACTATTATATCTTTGTCTGCAGGTGCGTTCTTCATCGGACGACCACTTTCTTGCCGTTGACGATGTTGATACCCCTCTGCGGTTTGCTCAATCGCTGTCCGGCGAGGTTATAGATCTGAGCATTGCCCATTTTCCACTGTCCATCGCTCATTGTCTCGATGCCTGTGGCGTCGGACAGGGTGACGGTGAACTGCATGATGCAGGCAAAGCGGTTATTGGAGCTACCCTTGCTCTTCATGGAGAAGGTCGTCGTGGGGGCATTGACGTTGTCCACGGTCAGCATATTGGGCGTTCCGCTGTTGGTGTTGACCTCGGCAGACTGTGTGCCGTCGGCAGAGATGAGGGTGTAGGTCTCGGACACGGTATAGTAATGCCCTCCGATGCTGTAGCCCTTGATGAGATAGCCCTGCGGTGCGGTGATGGTGAAGACATCGGTGGCACCTGCGGCACTGGGTTTGATGACTAAGTCACGCTGACCATAGTCGCTCTCGCGGTTGAAGGCATTGTAAGTGGCTGATACCTCCACGCCGGCGATGCCGGAGCTGGCATTGGTGGTGAACTTGTTGGCCCACCCCGAGGAGGGTGTCCACGAAACCCACGGTGCACTGGTGTTGGTCTCGCCCATGGAGATGATGGTGGCGGTGGGCTGGCGAAGGGCTTCGCTGAGTTCGTCGATGCGGGCGTTGAGAGCTTCGGCGCTGAGGACGACGTAATTGATGGCAAAGCAGTCCATCTTGTCCTGATTGCCGAGGCTGCCGTCCTCGTAGATGACGGCGAGGTCGCCGTTGGCGAGCTTCTGCATGGAGCTGTAGGCGGCATAGCCGGGCTGGATCTGCAGGGCTTCGTACCATGTCTGTCCTTCGTTGAAACTCATGTAGAGTCGCAGGTCGCGGCGGTAGGTGCTGAAGGTTTTGGTGAGGGTGTGCAGCATCACGTCGGGGCGTGCTGCGTTCTCAGTGGTGCGGTTGTAGTAGAGGATGTCGGCATTGCACCCGTTGGCATTCATCTCATTGCCCCAGATGCCTTGAGTACCCCAGGTGGTGATGCCGTCGCCGCTGGCATCACCCGCAGAGCGGTTGAAGCCTCGGTTGGCCATGCTGTTCCATCCGCCGCGGCGCACGGAGAGGATGAGCGAGTTGTCGTTCATCACTTCGAGCTTCGACTCGTCGGCACCTGTATAGACGGCTGTGGGCACGATGGTCCACGTCGCCCCTTCGTCGTCGGAATAAATGATGTACTCGTTGGTCGTTCCATTGACCTTTCCGTTCATGGCGAAGGCCACGCGTCCATTGTCGAAGGTGACGCCCTTGCCGGCTGTGGTGAAGGCGCTCTGGAAGGTAACACCTCCCTTGTTGATGGCGCGGAAGATGTCCTTTGGGGTGGACCATGTGGCTCCGTTGTCGGTGCTCTCGGTATAGCCCATGTGGAGCATACCTGTCGGATAGCTGTTCTTGCCCGCTGCCATGAGGCAGATGAGCTTGCCGCTCCGGGTGCACACCACGGCGGGGTCGCCGTAACCGTAGGCGGCCTCGGAGGAGCCGTCGCCGGCGGCGATGGTCTTGGGTGCCGACCAGGTGAGGCCGTTGTCCATGCTCTTGCGCATCACCACGTCAATCTTGTGTCCCGAAGCGGGTTTGCCCAGATCCTCGGTGTTGTCGTAGCGGTAGTCGGTGAAGGCAGCTATGCCGCCGTCGGCAGTACGAATGATGACGGGTATGCGGTAGTACTTGGCCTGACTCTGCGAAGCTGTCCAGAGGGCGACCTGCTGTTTGTAGATGCGCATCACGCCGTCGGGGTTGCCGATGGCAGCGAGGTCGCAGGTGCCGGTAGCGGTGCCATTGCTGTAGGCTAAGGAGGTGACGGCGGCATCGATGGCGGCGAGTTCCGTGGCGGTGCTCTTCACGTCGGCCGTCACCCATATATAAATAGGTGTATTGGCGGTGAGGGCGGTGGCGGAGGGAGTCTCGATGGTGACGGGGAGGCCTTCAGAAGAACCTGAAGGCACGGCGGCTTCGCCGATCTTCACGGGACTGGCCGCAGCATGGATCTGGTCGATGGCGGTGGTGTAGATGGCCACGCGGTCAAGCTGGTCGGCACCGGTGAGCGTCACGCTGACGCTGGTCGGCGTGCAGGTCTTGAAAGGTGTGACCTTCAGACGCAGTAGCGCCTGCATCGTGTTGCCCTGTCCCGTGGTCTGATGGCCCTGGCAGACGATGACGTCGGTGGCACGTAAGCAGAGCGAGGGGTCAACGTCGGACAGTTCAACGGGAAAGAACTGCCAGGCGGCATTGCCCGTGGTGGCGGAGGGAGGTGTCGTTCCCCATCCTGCTACGGTGCCGCCATCGGCATTGGCGTCCATGATGACCCCGTTTTCATCCTTGAGGTAGAAATAGCCGTTGGCGATGGTGCCGATGGTGTAGGCGGCCTTCCTGGCAGCTGTCGTGCCGTTGTTGTTGCCGCCGCCCGTGCCGCCTAAGCCGTTGACGAGGGTGTAGAAGTAGTTACCGTAGCCTGTCTGGAGGAAGTATTTCCCCTGGCCGTCCTCTGCGAGACGCACCAGGAACGGTGCATTGTCAGCAGCATAACCGCTGGGTCGTGCTGCTTGTGTGTAGAGCTTGTGGTCGGCAGCTTTCTCGTAGAGGTAGCTGTTGCGACCCATATTCTTCATGATGTACCATTGCCCGGTGGTGAGGCTGTTGGCAGCGGTTGCCGAGACGTTCATGTCACGGTCGGTCAGTTCCTCGAGTGCTGTCGAGGAGAGGGGAAAAGGGATGTCGTCCTCGGCAATCTCCTCAATGCGATATTTACATCCCGTGTCGGTGGTGTTCGTGCCGCCGCCCCAATTATAGATCCTGTAGCCACCAGAGAGGGCCGAGCTGCTGATGTTGGTCTGGTTGAACTGGCACGAGCCGGAAGTGATGATGACATAACCCGCCTCGTCGGCCTTGGCGATCGTCCACCCTGCCGACGGCGACGTGGCTTGTGTCTTGAGGGCGCTGTTGTTCGTGCTGTTGGGCAGGATGTACGACCCGTCCTGAGCATTGACGATGTCGAACGTGCCGTCGCCACGGCTGACGAACTTCCAGATAGAGGCTACCGTCACGGTTGTCCCGCCGCCTAACTCGCCGCCGGCACCCGTCGTGGTGGCATAGCGTGTGCCACGCAGTGGAGTGCAGAGCGTATAGAAGTGGCGCTCGCCGGATGTGCTGGCAAGGGGTTGGTTGATGGTCTGTGCCGACAGGCCGTCCTTGAAGGTCGTGAAGGCCGTCTCTAGCGTTGCCACCTGTGCCTCGCGCTCTGCGGCGCTCATCGCCGTCTGCAGCGTAGCTTCCACCTCCTCGACTGCGGCATTCAACGTGGCGGCAGCACTGACAGGGTAGTAGCCCACTTGCGTCGAGCAGACGCTATTGACGTAGGTCTTGATTTCGCCAATCTTTGCCACGACGCCCTCCGCATTCTCATCCAAGCTCTGGATGGGCGAATAGGTGATGCCGTCGAGGGCGTGGCGACCGGTAGCGTCGGTGAGCACGAAGGTGAACATCCACTTGTTGAGGCGGATATTCCCGGCATTGACGTAGGGCAGCTTGAGCAACACCTTGTTCCATCCTGCACGCAAAGATATATAAATAGGTTCGCGCGCAGTGAAATTCTCGTTGCCGAGGTCCACCTCGCTGTTGATGTTCCTGCCGCTGTTGGTCCAAGTGGGCGGCGCCACCTCTGTGCCATTCACCCAAAGGCGTGAGCCCTTGCGGTCCCAGTTGCCGGCATCGGGAGCCTTGTCGTTCTCCGAGCGGCTGTAGTTCTGGAACTCGATGAGGGCACCTGCCGTCTGTGCCGTCGGCGAATAGACATAGGTCCAGGCGTAGGCCGTGGTGTTCAGCTGCGGACTGGCGTAGAACGCCGGAACGGTCGTGCCCCAGACGTGGCGCAGGTAGATGCCGGCTCCGGTAGCCATGCTCGTCGTATAGGTCTGACCGTCGTAGGTGAACTGGTCGGGCAGGATGTCGTCGGTGGCGGTCTCGGGCGGGAATACCGCAGAGGCCGAGCCGCCGTTGGGGAATGCCTGTGTGATGCGCCATTTCACGTTGGTCTGCTTGACATAGGGAATAGGCTCACCGGCCAGCCAAGTATCCTTGTAGTGGAGGAAGCGACGTTCCCAGTCGGCAAACGCCTCAAACTCCGAGCCGCTGTTGGGCAGCGTAGTTCCGCCGACCTCGATGTACTGGTTGCCGCCGCCCATCCAACCGCGTTCGGCAGTGGCGAGGGCATGGGCATAGAGGCCGTTCTGACAGATGATATCTGTCTCGGTCGGCGTCTTGCGGTCGTTCCAGATGGCGGTGATGGCACCGGCCACCTCGCTGTTGCCCTGCTGGGCATAATAGATATTGCTCTTGTAGATACCCACCAGGTCGGCAAAGACGTCGAAGTGGTTGACGTAGTTGTAGCGGCAGTCGATATTGGGCAGGCCGTCAATCTTACGGCCACTGGTGCTCCACATCTCCGTCATATCGATGTAGGGCAGGTTCGCCTTGCTGATGGTGACGCCGCTGATGGGGTTCCATACGATGCACTTACGGTGGAGCGTCTGCTTGATGTACTGCGACATCTCGTTGACGAAGGCCGCCGTTGTGCCCGCCTCGTCGGCACCCATGTGGATGTAGGGAGCCAGCGGGAAGGCTGCGGCCAGCTCCGAGAGCAAGGCCTTCAAGGCCACTTTGCCTTGGTCGCTGCTCATGGTGTAACCCATGGCGTTGGTGAAGGCGGTGGAGTGGCCCGGCATGTCTATCTCCGGGATGATAATGACACCACGCTCGGCGGCATAGGCTTCCAGCTCGGTGCATTGTGCCTGGGTGTAGAAGCTTCCGGCAAAGCGCGTCATATTGGCGGCTTGGTTCAGTTGCGGATAGACCTTCGACTCGAAGCGGAAGCCTTGGTTGTCGGTCAGGTGCCAATGAAAGACATTGACCTTGAAGCGCGAAAGCAAGTCGATTTCCTTCTTCAGCTCATCGAAGGAGATGAACGAACGTCCTACGTCGTGCATGATGCCGCGCAGCTTGAAAGCCGGGTAGTCGGTGATGCTGACGCCTGGAATGCTGGCGCCGCCGGTGGCATCGGCGAGCTGCATCAACGTCTGGGCAGCACGGATCACACCTGTCTTTGTGGCAGCGGTGATGGTGATGGCATCAGCCGTGACGTGCAGTTTGTAGCCCTCGTTGTCGAAGCCTGCCAGCGTGTAGTCAAAGGTGCCGAGCGTGGCGGCACTGACGATATTCACCGTCACGGAAGCCGTGGCACTGCCACCCGTGGTGAAGAGCGAGGCCAACAAGGTCGAATTTGTCGGGTCGGTGATGCTCACATCGCGGCTCAGGACAAACGATGCACCGTTCTCCGTCAGCTGCTGCGGCTTGGGCATCAGCAGAGCGGTCTCCGTAGAAGCCTGACTGCTCCACACGCCAGTGAGGAGCAGCAGACAAGTGATGATGAAATATCGTATGTTCATTACTTACCAGTCTCTTTCATTATCCCAAAACTCTTCGCTGCCTTCGCCACCGCCTTCACCTTTAACAAAGCCGATGTCACTGCCATTTGAGACAGTGCCGCCGACCTTGATGGAGTTGGCGATCATTTGGCATGTGGTCGTTGCAATGACCTGAATGGATGGTGTATGATAAACCTTTTTCATTATTGTAAGCATTAATAGGTTATTATATCTTTTTCTTTGCACGAATGACCATGAACATCTTTCCATGACTTAATGGTGAAATCTATTCATGATCATTCGTGCGAAAGAGTTTTTTATTTCACAACGACCTTTTTGTTATTGATGATGTTCACGCCCTTCTGCGGCTTGCTCAGACGTTGACCGGCGAGGTTGTAGATGGAGGCCCCCTCTTCCGTCTCCCCAAGGGGAGAAACGATGCGATTCGCATCATCGAAGCTGAAGGTGAATCCCTTGACGCCGCCACTTGCCGGCACTTCGAGGTAAGCCTTGTTGGCACCGAGGGTGATGGTTCCGCCCGAGAACTTATAGAAGCCGATCACGTCGTTCAACTTACCCATGGAATAATAAGGTGTGCCGTCGCTGAGGTCGAGGCTCATGGACACCAGTGTACCCTTCAGCAGGTTGGCGCTCTCGCTGACCACGGAGCTGAGGCCGGTCGTCCTATTCAAGACCGTGCTGCCATCCTTGTCGCTATTCACGAGCACCACAGCGGTGTTGGCAGGAATCTCCGTTCCTTCGTTGCCCGTTGCCGTCAGCTGGGCGTAGCCGTTGTTGGCTGTAGCGACGTAGTAGGCCTTCGTGGCACCCGTCGTCGTCACGTCGAACGGCAGGTAGAGCGTAGCGTAGCTCTTGTCGCCTACGATGTTTAGCGGGAACGACTTGGTGAGGGTGATGGTGAAATTGGTGATCGCGAACCAGTTGCTCTGCGATGCACCGTAGAACGTGAAGGTCGTCGAGGATGCATTCACGTCGTTCACCGTGATATTCGTCGGTGTCGTGGTGGAAGTGATTTCACCTGTGGTGGTTCCGTCTGCGGCGGTAATAGAATACGTTCCACCCGTATATACTGCGCCACCTATGGTGTAGCTTGCAATGACATAACCTGCGGGTGCGGTGATGGTATAAGTGTCCGTAGCGCCATTGGCACTGGGTTTCAAAGTCATGACACGGGTGCCGAGGACGGTAGCCTTGTCGAAGCCGTAGCCACTTTCGGTGGAAACGGTCAGCCCGGCAACGCCTGCAGAGGCTTTGGAGGTCCAGGTGCGTGCCCAGTGACCAGTGCCAGTGCCGGAGAGTGTGCCGTAAGTATCGCAACCTGTGCCAGTCTGGTAAACGGTGTTCTTTACTACATTTGTCTTCAGGTACTCGGGCACATTATATTCCTCCAGTGCAGGAATGAGGCTCACGAGCTGGTCGCGGGTAATCTCGAGGAAGTTCAGGGGATAGTGGTTATAGTCGGTGTAGCCGCCAGCGCTGTTCAGCGACTGATCCTCGAACAACAGGTAGAGGCTGCCGTTGTCAGGATTCTTGTCCATCGTCACGTAGCGCGTGCCCTTCGTCTGCACGTTCAGGAACTCCGTCCAGTTCAAACCCTGGTCGGTGCTGTAGTAGAGCTTGAGGTTGACGTGGTTGCCGGTGGTGATGGAGTGGATGATGACGTCGGTCTTGCCCTCGGTTGTCTCGCGCTGGTAGTAGAAGACGTCCTGGTTGTTCTGGCTGGCCTGATAGAGCTGGCTGTTCTCCCACTGTGTGCCGAAGTCGAAGCTGAGCGTCTTGCCGTCGTCGTTCTTCTTGTAGGTGGCAGTGTTGAAGCGGCGATTGCCTCCCTTGCGGATGGAGCCGAAGAGCGAGCCGTCGTTCATCTGGATGATCTTGGCTTCGTCGCCGCCCTGAACCATCGGGGTCTCGCTGAAGTACCACGATTCACCGCCGTCTCTGGAGTAGAAGACATAGTCTTGCGAATCGCCAGTGTGCTCGGTGGCACTGGTCATCGTCTGAGCCGGGATGAGGTACATCAGGATGTCGTCCTCGGGGATATAGAGACCGCGACCGGAAGTCACGAAATAGTCGTAGAGACCAAAGCCTGCGGCACCTGCGGTGTTGACGTTCTTGATAGCACCGCTCCAGTAGAGGTCAACTGGCGGGTTACCCTCGCCGCTGCTCCAGGTCACACCGTTGTCGGTGCTGACAGACATACACATGCCTTTCTGACCGTAGAAGTAGCCTTCGTTGCCAGCGGCAAAGAGGCAGTAGAGCTTGCCGTCCTTACCCTTGACGAGGCTGGGGTCGCCGAAGCCGCAACGCTTGTCATCGCCGCCGCTTGCGGTGGAGCCTTCGCCCTTGGCGATGGTCACGGGAGTGCTCCAGGTCTTACCGCCGTCGGTGCTGCGGCGCACCACGATGTCGATGACGTGTCCGCCGTTGCCGATGTCGGTGTGACTTTGATAGCGCTTGTCGGCGGCTACCACGATGCTGCCGTCGTCGGCCACAATCATGGCGGGAATACGATAGACGCGGCTGCCGTTGTCGCGAGGCAGGAAGGGATAGCTGCGGACGTTGAAGACCATAGCACCACGGTCGGCAGGATCGCCGACGGAGGTCAGGTCAAGGTTCTGTGCCGTCTGGCCAGCCACCTGATAGGCGATACCCGTCACGGCGGCATCGAGGACAGCGCCGAGGGTTGCCGTGCTGCTCACCGTAGCACCAATCCAGTAGTAGTGGGTGCCGGCAGCGAGGTCGCCGATGTTGAAGGTGGCGGTAGCACCGGAGATAGTTGCCGTAGCGACCTCCGTCTTCGTCGGAGCGCCGTCGCCTGTGGAGTAGATTTCGGGCGAGTTGGTGTCAGCCTCGTAGAGCTTCAGGGAGGAGATGTTGGACTCCGAACCGTCCTTGAGGTTAACGGTGAGCGAAACGTTGGTGGCATCCTTGAAGGGCTTTGCTGTGACCTTCAGCAACATGACCTCACTGTCGCGTCCTGCCGTTTGCCAGCCTTGCTCCACAATCACGCCGCCTTCGACCATTGCCAAGTTGGGGTCATAAGCAAAGGTAACGGTATGAGCCGTAGCATCCACGGTCACCTCGTATGCTCCTTCCAACTCGAAGTCTGTGTTTTCAGGTGTCACTCCCGTCGGCAGGAAGATGTAGCCACCTTTATAAACTGCCGTCAAGCCTTTCACATCGCTGCGAGAACAGGTTATAGTTGCAGACTCGGGGGCTGCATCGCAAACCATCTGCCAAGCCACGAGGCCGGTTGCAGCGAGGTCGATGGGATAGACGGTGTATGCGGTACGCATATAAGACGTCTCGCCGATAAAATAGTTGGCACCGCTGTTATAGGGATCGGCAAAATAGTTGCTGTTAGTCTTGAAGTAATTGCCGTTATCGTAGCCGCAGATTACATTCCCAGGCGTTGCTGAAGGTGTGGGGAACTTGTTAGAACCATTATCTACAAGATAGCGTCCGTCGGGCATCTGCCAGGTGTTGACGTCCCAACTTGTATAGTTGATATAGGTGAAGAACGTCGGGTCGGTAATAGCCGGCTGCACGTCGATAGCACCCGTGAAGGTCAGGGGGTAGAGGTCGTTGTAGAGCGAGCTGGCCGTCTGCAAGTAACGTCCTGTATAGCCGGTGGCCCCAGTCTTGCTCTTGATCTGGATGACATACCATCCCGTTGTCTGCGGATAGCTGGTGAGCGCCGTCTGGTTCTTCACCAGCTTGGCCACGGCAGCGCTGGCGGCAGTGCTGGCATCGCCCTCTACTTTCGTGACGGTGAAGTTGCCGCCTGCATCGTTGTAGTTGATGATGGGGCCGGTATAGTTGTTAGACACAGCCATATAGGCCGCGTTGGTGCCGCTGACAGGGTTCGTGGCCATCTTAATCTTCTTGGTTCCATCACCTTGGGTCTCAAAGATGACAGCCACAGCATCATCACTGAACACCCACGAATTGCTGGCGCTCTG
>JAEEHP010000061.1 GCA_016280855.1 Bacteroidaceae bacterium | reverse complement strand
TCAACTTATGAGGTTATGAGGTTATAAGGTTATGAGGTTCTTCGCACTAAAGGCGAAGCGGCAAAGCCGAGCGATAAGTTGAAATATGTTTCTTCTGTCTATATGATAGCTGTTCTCACCTAAAAACCTATAAGCGAAGCAACCTAATAACCTGAAAACCTAACGAAACTGAGCTTGCGAAAGTTGAGATGTATAATGTATAATGGATAATGAAGAATGAAGAATTGATAATGGATAATGGACAATTCTTCATTCTTATTTGTAATTTTTAATTCTTAATTTCCCATGGTCACCATCACCTTTGTCACGCTTCCGTCGGCACGACGAACGAGGTTCAACCCCGTCTGGAGCTGTGACAGACGGCGACCTATCGGGTCGTAGATGGTCAGTTGGCCGTCGCCACTTTGTGCTTCGTACTTTGTACCTTGTAGCTCTTCGATGCCGTCGGGGGCGTCGCCAGCCAGATGAAAGCGCAGGTTATAGACGACGGCACGGTGGCGTCCGTCGTTGTCGGCTGGCGAGAGCATGTAGATGGGAGCCACGTATGTGCCCGACTGACAGGAGAGGGGTCGCTGGCCAAAGCCGACCGAGAGGCTCTTATCCGTTTGGTAGAAGCCCTCGACGTTGACAAAGATGCGGACCGTGGGCTCGTTCCACGAAGGCTGGTTGTAGAGCGGACCTGGCTGACCGTCAGCGTTCTCGAACCAGAAACCCTTGGCGGCGCTGGCACCCTTGGTGCGGCTGAGCGACGTGTCGCTGACGGGTGCATACATCATATCGAGCGAAAAACTCGTGATGGGAAGGCCGAGCGTCGTAGGCACGTCGATGTCGGACGTGAGACCCGTCACCGTATGAGTGGCCCAGCCGTCGTTGAGTGGTTCGGTCTCGATGGTCAGGTCCTGCGTCTTGAGGACATCGACCTCGGACAGGCTGACCACCACGGGCCATGCCTCAAACTTCGCCGCAGCGGCAGTGCGAGGCATCCAAACCTTCATCGTGCCGCGTCCGCGGTTGTTCCAAGCGTAATACGGGATGAGGGTGATGGGAGCCGCAGCCGTCTCGCTGCCACGCTTCACCTGAGCATCGAGCGTGATGCCCTGGAAATGATAGCCGAGGATGGAGGCGTCGGCAACGCTGGCCGTGGCTTCGTCGTTGCAGATCAGGGCGTCGAAACGCTGCGTGTTGTCGGCCTGTTCCATGCAATAGACAATGGGACCACGCTCCACAGCCACCAGTCCGGCATCGGCAGCGACAGCGTCGTTGGCCAGCACATGGCGAACGGGCATGGGCAGACTGAAGCTGACGACATCGCCCTGCTGCCATTCGCGGTCGATGGTCATATAGCCGTCCTGCAGCGTGTAGTCAACCGCCGTGCCGTTGACACTGACCACGACGGGTGCCGTTTCGCCATCGACATAGCGGTAGAGGTCGCTGGGCACGGGCTGTCCCTGTGCCCATCCAGGCAGGCGCAGCATGAGGGCAAGGTGCTTATCGGTCAGCTGCTCGGTGTTCACCGTCAACTGGATGTCTCCGTTCCACGGATAGCCGGTCGTCTGACGCAGTCCCAGCTTGCCCTGCTCGCCGAGGTCGATGTCGGCCGTGCCCTGGGCATAGAGGTTGACATAGACCTTGTCGTCGCGGTGGGCATACATATAGCCAGGCACCGATGCGATGAAGCGGCACAGGTTGCTCGGGCAGCAGGCACAGCCGAACCAAGGCTCGCGCTCGGCCGAACGTCCGTTCCATCCGTTGCCGTCGCTGGCCAGCGGGTTCGGATAGAAGAAGCGGTCGCCCTGCAGGTTGATGCCGGATACGACACCGTTGTAGAGCGTGCGCTCCAGCACGTCGTAGTATTTAGACTCGCCGTGCAGGAGGAACATACGCCAGTTCCAATATACGTTGGCAATGGCGGCACAGGTTTCGCAGTAGGCTTCCTGGTTGGGCAGCTCGTAGTTGCTGCCAAACGACTCACCGTTGTGGCGCGCACCGATGCCACCCGTGATGTAGTATTTCTTCTGAGCGACATTGTCCCAGATGCGGTCGATGGCAGCGAGGTAGTCGGCATCGCCGGTGATGGCAGCCACATCGGCCATGCCGGCGTACATATAGGCAGCACGCACGGCGTGTCCCACGGCTTCGTCCTGCATCACGACGGGCTTGTGTGTCTGGCTATACTCTTGACGCATCACGCCACGGGCGCCGCGCAGGTCGAGGAAATACTTCGCCAGCCGCATGTAGTCCTCCTTGCCCGTCGCACGGTAAAGCTTCACCAGTCCCATCTCCACAATCTGGTGACCAGGCTCGTAGGTGAGGCCGCCCTCGAGGAAATCATGGACAAGCAGGTCGGCATTCTTCGTCGCGATGTCGAGCAGCGTGGTCTTGCCCGTCGAGATATAGTGGGCATACGCCGCCTCGTACAGATGACCGGCGTTGTAGAGCTCGTGGCTCAGGTCCGGATCCTTCTCCCAGCGGTTCTGCCCCACCCAAGCGTGCATGCCGGCAGGATTGCCAGCCGTGCGCGGCGTGTAGAGATAGCCGTCGGGCTCCTGAGCCGAGCCGACCAGGGCGATGAGTTCGTCCATGCGGTCGTCGAGCTCCTTCGAATAGTGGGTCTGAATCGAGTAGGCCATCCCTTCGAGGATTTTATAGATGTCGGTGTCGTCGAAGGTGCACTCCGTGTCGAAATATCCGATGTTCTCTCCGCGCAGGATGGCGGCGGCTTTCTCGAAATTCAGCATACGGTTGGACTTCTCACACTGGTCGAGTGCCACCGGAATCGTCACCGTCTGGTTCTGTTCCATGCGCGGACGCCAGAAGGGGTCGTCGAGGCTGACGTGCGAGAAATCGACATTCTGAATCGGATAGTCGCCCAGCACGAGGGGTTCAGCACTGCGATGACCCAGCACCTCCCATTCGGTGATGCCGACGGCAGAGTAGGTCGATGCGCCGCGCTGACACTGCATCACGATTCGCAAGCGTGTGGTCGTGACGGGTTGGATGCGAATGCTGCTCACAGCGGTGCGGCTCTGCGTATAGGCCTCGTCTTCCAAGAGCTCGACAGCCTTCCACGCTGCCGCCGCCTCGTCCCAGTACTCCACGACCCACGAGGCAGGCACGAGCACATTGTCGCCCGCCACGTCGTTGTCGCTCCACCATGCCACACGCACCCTTTCGACGGTCTGCGGCGAACTCCAGCCGTAGCTCAACCACTGGCTGGCAGGGCGCACGGGGTCCCAGGTGTTCCAATGCTTGCGCTCAGGCAATTCGCCGAAGCCGAGGATTCCGTCGTTCACGCTGTAGAGGTCGGTCGTCGAATGCGTGAAGCTGGCCTCCACACGGTTGGCATCGTAAGCCAAGTTGTCGAGCGGTTCAGCCAGACCCTCCATATAGTCGGTCGAGCTGCCGAGCATGAGTTGACAGAACTCGTTGAGGTCGGACAGCGGCACATGGGCATGTTGATGCCAGTAGTTGATGAACTGCTGCTGCAACGTCGAACCGTCGAACGTCTTCACATACGTGACCACGGGTTCGACCTTTGCCTTCGTGCGCGTCTCGCCTTCGGGGAAGGTCAGCGCCGTCAGTTCATAATCGGTGTATAGATCCTCCTCCGACAGTCCCAGCAGTCCCTCGAGCATGAGGGCCAGCGTACCGGTGCGGTCGGCTCCCCAGATGCAGTGGAAATAGACGGGACGACCCTCGCGCAGGTTGCGAAGGATAAAATCAAAGTCGTGCTGATAGTTCACCCACGCCGTGCGAACGCCGTCGAGATAGAACGGTTCGTTCACCACACGAAGGTAGTCCACATCCGCACCCAGGGGCGACTGCTTGATGCTCTGCGCCTGTTGGTGCGTGCGCAGGTCGAGTTCGGCACGTATGCCCAGTTCATCGCGCAGCTGCTGACGCGCCGCAGCCGATGCGTTATACTTCTCGCCGTTCAGCTCCGAACCTCGGAACAGCTTGCCGTACAGCACCTGTTCGCCGCGCTCCGTGGTCCATCCGCCCAGGTCGCGAATGTTCGACAGCGACTCAATCTGATGACGGTGCACCCACTCGGGCACATCGCCTTCGCCACTCACCACCCGCAGCGTGAGGTCCAGTTCGACAGCCTTCGTGCCACTCACCACGTAGAACGTCGAGTGGTACGTGTCGCCCACCTTCGACTGGTAGGTAGCGTTATACACGCCTGCCTGTCCCGTCCACAGCGTGTAGTTTTGCGCATCGGTCGTGATGGGCTGGATGAACCAACGGCTCTCACCCGTCCACGACGAACGGAAACCCTGCGCGTCGTACCAGTTGTCGTTGTTGTGACCATACGTCCCATCGGCGAGGGGCAAGTAAGTCATGTCGGCCATATTGCCCGTCGTCACCGTCACGCCCAGCGCCTCCGACAGCTCCGCAAACGGAATCTGCAGCGTCGTGTGGTCGTAGAGCGTGTTGGGATACTGCTCCGCCACCAGCACATAGCGCAGCGCCACGTCGAGTGTACGCGACACCGAATTGTAGGTGAACGGCACCTGTGCCTCCACCGTCTCTCTTACCACCGAGCCCCTACCCGTTTCGGCATCGGCCCATACACGTCCGGCAGGCAGGAGCCACAGCGCCACCAGTGCCGGCAAACAAATCAGCTTTGTCTTCATCATATCGAAATTCATTTTTCATTGACCTTCGGTCGAGCCTGCTCACGCTCGGGAAAGTTCAAGCGAGCTTGACTCTCCTCTCGCTTAATCGCAGCCTTCTTCATTCTTCAGCCGTTCGATGTTCTGCCAGTTGATGCTCTCGATGTCGATGGGCTTGCCGAAATCCGTGGCTGTGGCGGTGTGCGACTTGAGGTCTAAGTTGACGACGATGTGATCTTCCACGCACAGGGAGAGGGTGTCGGAATCCCCGGAACCTCCGCGCTTCCCCGTGGGGTTCAGCGTCACGACGTCGTAGAGCTGGATTTCATGGTAATCGGAGATTACCTCGTCCACTCCGCGTATCTCGCACATGCACTCGCCGTCGGGCTTCAGATACCACGTGTATGAGAGTGTGTCGTCGGCGATTACGGAGTCGGTGCGCACGACGGCCAGCGCGGCATCGCGGTTTTTGAAGACTTTGCGCCGCTCTATGTTGTAGCCACCCACGGCCACGGCGATGATGAGTATGCCGGCGATGATGGGCTGAATGAGGCAGCCCAGGCCCGCGCCTTTCAAACCCTTGCGCAGGTAGCCGTAGCAAGGGATGATGATGGAGGCAACCAAGATGGCAAGTGCCATCAGAACGAGGTTGATGTAGAATTCCGGATCCTGGTATATCATGAGGCTATGGTGGTGTTATTGGTGTAATTGACGGCGAGCATCGTCAGGTCGTCGCTCTGCTCAGCATCGCCGACGAACTGACTGACGGCGGCTGACATGGCCTTCACGAGGTCGGCAACCGTGCTCGACGGGTTTCCGTCGGGTGACGCCTCCGTGCCCGCCCCTTGCGTCTGCAGGGCGGCGTTGGTGGCGACCTGGATCACACGCTCGATGCCGAACTGCTGTTGGTGGATGTCCTCGGCCTCGCTTAGGCCGTCGGTGTAGAGGAAGAGGGTGTCCTCGGCCTGGAACTGCACCTGCTGCGCCGTGTAGCTGAAGCCTGGCAGTACGCCGACGGGTATGTTGGCGTCGCAGGGGAGTTCGCTCACGCTGCCCTCGCGGATCAGCAGCGGCGGATTGTGGCCGGCGTTGGCGTAGTTCAGGAGGCCGCTGCGGAGATCCAGGACGCCGAGGAAGAGGGTGACGAACATGCCCGTTTCGTTGTTGCTGCTCAACGACTCGTTGATGGCTACGGCGATTTGCGCGGGCTCATAAGTGTAGGACGCTATGTTGCGGAAGAGGAAACGAGTGACGGCCATCACCAACGAGGCTGGCACGCCCTTACCCGAGACGTCGCCGATGCAGAAGAACAGCTGGTCGTTGCGGATGAAGAAGTCGTAGAGGTCGCCGCCCACGGCTTTGGCGGGCGTCACGGAGCCGAAGATGTCGATGTCGTGGCGGTCGGGGAAGGCGGGATAGGTCTTGGGCAGCATGGACATCTGGATGGCGTGGGCAATTTTCAGCTCGCGCTCCATGGAAGCCCTGGACGACGTGGCTTGTTGCAGCTCATTGATGTAGTCGGTGAGGGAGTGCTGCATGCCGTCGAAGGCATCGCGCAGCAGATGGATCTCGTCGCGGCTGCGGATGACCGGCAACGGCGTGTCTAAGTTGCCGTCGCCCATCTTGTCGGCGGCAGAGGCCAGCTGGTTCAGGGGGGTCACGGCGCGCTTGATGGTCAAGTGACATACGAAGAACGTGACGAACAGAATCGCGACGATGGCCAACAGCATGAAGATGCCGACCATGATGCCGAAGAGGTTGAGTGAGATGGTTGAGACGGAGACGGCGAGGTTCCAGTTGGAATGCTCGATGGGGATATAGAAGAGGAAACTCTTGAAGCGGTTGACGCGCAGCACGATATCTTCCTCTGACGAGCTACGCTCGCCCGCCTTCATCTTCTCGATGACTTTCTGCGCCATGCCAGGCTCAGTGTCGTCCTTGATGTGGTCGTAGAAATTGCCCTTGAGGATGTGCCAGCGGTCGGGGTGGGTGACGTAGGTGCCGTCGCGCATAAGGACATAGCTTTGGAAGTCATCTTTACTGGTGACGTCAATCTGGATGACTTCCTTCTGGAAGATGCTGTCGAGCAGTTCACTCTGCTCGGTCATGAAGTCCAGCGAGAGCTCGGCGCTCAACACCGCCACAACGTTTCCCTGACGGTCGTGCACGGGCTGCAGGTAAGCCACCACGGGTGCTTTCTCAGCGCTGTCGTCGTAGAAGGGGTCGGACCAACAGGCCGAGTCAGCGGCAGCGACTTCGCGGAGCATGTCGGGCATAGCGTTGTCGCGGACGTAGTCGATGACGCACTTCCTGATGCGCGGATTCAGCGTGATGATGCGTGCCATGGTCTGTTCCAGCAGCGCGGGCTGACCCATGTGTTGTTCCACCTCGTAGAGATGGTTCTTCACGGCGTCGCTGACATCGGCCATCACGCTGCTGAGGAATCTGGCAGAAGCCTTCATGTTGGTGTGGAAGGTGTTGACAGAGAAACTCAGCGCGATGGATTTCGACATGTCATAAACGATGTAGCCCAGGATGCTCATCATGACAAACAACACCAGCATCACCCAGCGTGTCAACCGTTGGGCGAAGGAATGGTTATATCTCTTCTGCTTCTTATTCTCTTTCTGCTTCATGGGGCTTGACAATACAGCCTATACTATGTTATTCGGGTGCAAAGGTACATAAAAAGTTGAAAGATGAAAGATGAAAGTTGAAAAATTATATAAAAAGATGAAAATTGAAAAATGAAAGTTGAAAGTTAGGGCTGGAGGTCTTTGTTCTGTGAGCGCATGAAGTCCGTCGGTGTCATCCCGAACTGCCGCATGAATAGGGTGGTGAAGTATGCCGTGGAGGTGAAGCCCAGCTGATCGGCCACCTCCTTGACACGATAGCGTCCTTCGGCAAGGAGCTTGGCGCCCTGGCGGAGGCGGCACAGCCGGATGTAATCGACGGGCGACAGCGAGGTGACGGCCTTCACCTTGCGGTAGAAGGTGGAGACGCTCATGTTCATCTCGCCGGCCAGCTGCTCCACGCTGAGCGAATGGTCGGCGAGGTGGTCGTTGAGGTAGTCGTTGAGGCGGGTGAGGAACGCTTCGTCGAGCGGATTGGCCGTGACGGTGGCGGGTTGTGCATAGGGCGAGCGTACGAAGGTCTGGCGCAGCAGCTCGCGGCTGTGCAGGAGGTTGGCAATCTGCGCCTGCAGCTGTGCCGTGGCAAAGGGCTTCTCGATGTAAGCATCGGCGCCGCAGTTGAGGGCATCGATGTGATCCTGCAGCGACACCTTGGCCGTGAGCACGATGATGGGCAGGTGACAGAGTCCGACATCCCGCCGGATGGCCTGGCAGAGTGCCGTGCCGTCCATGATGGGCATCATCAGGTCGGTGATGACCAATGCGACGTCCTTCTCGTGGAGTATGCGCAAAGCCTCTTCGCCGTTGTCGGCCTCGAAGATGGTATAGGTGGCGGCCAGCTCCTCGGCCACGAACTGTCGCAGGTCGCGCTCGTCATCGACGAGGAGGAGCGAAGGCTGGCTCCCTCCCTTCTCCGGCTGGGATGAATCAGAATGGTTTTGTGCAGATGTAAGATGACTGCCGTCACCCGTGACAGTCGCCTCCCCTGTGCTGAGGGTGTCGGGGGCTGGAGCATCTGCTGCAGTGGGCTCTTCCTTCCTCTTCAAAGTCAGCACAAATGTGTTCTGCGTCTTGTCCTGCGTGTCGTAGGTGAGGCTACCGTTGTGCATCTCGGCCAGCGAGCGGGCCAGGGAGAGGCCGAGGCCGGAGCCGTTGATGGTCGCGCGGGCACTGGTTCCATAGTATTGATGGAAGGGCTTGAAGATCTCCTGTTGCTGGTCGGCGGGAATGAGTGGGCCGTCGTTGCTCACGACGAGGACTACATTGTCGCCACGGGAACTGAGACTCATGCTGACGCTGTGCTCGCAGAACTTGAGGGCATTGCTGAGCAGGTTGCTGATGATTTTGGTCAGCGCCTCGCGGTCAGCAAGGACAAGACATGAGGGCATTGATGATGGTTGATGGTTGATGGATGATGGATGATGGTTGATGGATGATGGTTGATGGTTGATGGATGATGGTTGTTGGTCAAGCTTCATGCTATAATCCACTCCCCGTTGTCGTGCCAGGGGGCGGAAGTTCTCGAACAGTTCTTCTGCCAGCGCGGCCAGGTCCATTTCCTCGAAGTTCATCAAGAAAGCAGAGGATTCTATCTTGCGGAAGTCCAGGAGCTGGTTGACGAGTCCGAGCAGGCGTCCCGTGTTGCGCTGCATCACGTCCACATCCTCGGTGATGCCTCTGCGTTTCAGGCGTTCCAGAGAACCCGTGATGAGTGTCAGTGGTGTGCGTATCTCGTGGGTGATGGCCGTGAAGAAGTTGATCTTGCTCTGCAGCACTTCGCGATAACGGCTGGCATCGGCCTGTTCGGCGGCGATGCGACGGCGCTCACGCAGGCGGCGGATGTAGGTCTGATAGAAGATGAAGGCCGCAAGGGCGAGCAGTAGCAGATAGGCGAGGCGCGCCTGCCACGTCCACCACCAGGGTTGCCGGACCCGTATGTGCAGCACGCTCTCCTCGTCGGGCCAGTGCCCGTTTTGCGCCGTAGCCTGGATGTGAAGCGCATAGTCGCCCGGAGGCAGGTTGTAGAAACTGATGGGCTGCGTGCCCTGGGTGACGGTCCATCCTCCCTTAGTGCCCTCGAGACGATAACGGTACCAGAGCGTTCGTGCGGCCGTTGTGGCATTGGTGGCGTATTCGATGGTGAAGGTGGCGTCGTGGGGTAGGGTGATGTGGTCTGTGAACAGCAAGGGACGGTTGTCGGGCAGCTGGCGCACGAAGAACACGGAAGGTGTGGGCGTGGAAGTTCGCAGGTTGCGTGGATTGAAGCTGACCAACCCCGCCATCGTGCCCGCATAGATGATGCCTTGGTTGTCCTGATAGCCCGAGTTTCGCGAGAAATGGTCCAAGGTCAGCCCCTCCGAAATGCCGTAGGCGGTGATGGAGCTGTCGGCAGAGGCGTAGCAGAAGAGACCCTTGGTGGTGGTCAGCCACATGTTCCCGAGGGCATCGCGGAGGATGCGTGAGATGCCGCAGTCGGGGAGCAGCGCTTCCGAGAGCTCGTGGGTGAGCGGGTCGTAGAAGTGGAAGCCGTCGCTGTGCGTTCCGATGACGATGCGGTGGTCGGCATCTTCGGCCACGGTGGCCAGGTCTTTCATGGGTACGGGCTCGCTCTGCGCTATCAAACGGGTGCCCTCTCCGCTGATACGGAAGAGACCCCTGTTGAGCGATGCCACCCAGAGACTGCCGTCCTGCGCCTCCATGATGTCATGCACGAACGCGCCGTTCAACGCTTCGATGGGGATGAAATGGCCGTGTCCGTCGTAGCAGCTCAGCCCGTTCATCGTGCCCACGAGCACTTGTCCTTTCCGTGTCTGGATGATATGCACGACGGCGATGTCGGGGAGTCCGGACCCGTCGTTGGTGGTGAAGTGGGCAGTGATGTTCCTTGTGTTCACGTCGATGAGGTAGATGCCTTCGTCGAAGGTGCCGATCCATGCCGTCTGCCCCACGATGGCCACCGTCTGCACGTTGTTCGAGATGCGTCGTCCCTTCCACGTCAGCAGCAGTTGTCGCAAGGGAGCATCGGGCTGTTCCATCATGCAGAGGCCGCAGTCCTCGGTCGTCACCCACAGGCGTCCGTGGTCGTCGGCAGCTATTTCGCGCACTACATTTCCTACTGGCATTCCGTGGTCGTCCGTCACGAGCCGTTCGCTGAAAGGCGCCTCGTCACCGCTCTTGTAGCAGATGCCACCGAAATAGGTGCCTACCCAAATACCGCCGCTATGATCCTCATAGAGCACATGAACGGCATTGTCGATGAGGGCGTTGGGGCGGACGAGGTCCTTGCGCTCGTGGGCAAATAATCCTTGCAGCACGTTCCACTCATAGATACCCGCTTCGGTGCCGATCCATACGTTGTCATGGCTATCGTCCAAGGCACAATGGATGTACATGGGTTGTCCGGTGGTGTCTGTCGTGAAGAGCCGCTGCACCTTCGCGGTGAGCGGTGAGAAGAGACGGGCGCCTTGTGTGCGCGTACCTATGAAAAGTTGTCCGCTGGGCGTCTCCACGAGCGTGGTGATGTAGTTCAGTTCCTGCTGCTCGTCCGGTGTGAGTACCTGGTAGTTGTCGAAGGTGTCGCGAACGGCATCATAGCGATGCAGTCCTCCGTCCCAGGCCGCCATCCAGAGGTCGCCGGACCGCGTCACGCAAACGCAGGTGGGTGAGAAGTATTCCTTGCGGTTGAAGCAGCGGTTGCGCGTGCTGTCGCGGCTGATGCGATAGAAACTAGTGCTGCCCAGTACCCACACATCGCCTAAACTGTCCCTGCACAATGCATATACCTCATCCGTGATGTCGAACTCGTTGCCCTGGAATGGGGTGATGAGGTCGGTGCGAGGGTTATAGACACACAATCCTTTGGAGGTGCCGATCCACAGACGTGCATCCCAACCCCGGCAGAGCGCATAGACGATATCGCTGTTCAAGCCGCTCGTGGAAGCATAGAAGGCATGGAATCGCTGCCCCTCAAGGCGGTTCAACCCGTGGCGTGTTCCCACCCAAAGGAATCCCAGGCTATCCTCCTCCACGCTAATGACACTGCGGTCCGACAGTCCTTCGGCACGATTGAAATACTTGAACGCGAGTGCCTGGGCAGAGCACGTCGCGACACCCGTCAGGAACAGGAGCAAAGAGAATAATCGTTTCATGTGCACAAAAAAGCGCTAAACTTGAAAATCTGCGGCAAAGATACGTATTTCCTGCGAATAAGGCTTTCATTATTCGGTCAAAGATGTTATATGAATCGGTCAAAGTGCCCAAATGACCGATTTTCCCAGTCCTCCGCGTGCGCGTAAATTAAAAAGGAATGACTATCTTTGCGGCACTAATGTAAGTAAAAAGATAGCGAACAATGATAAAACGATTAGCTTTTACATCCCTCTCTGCGCTGATAGCACTCCTGTCCTCAGCCAACCTCTCGCCACTGTCGGCTCAACCGGCTTCCTCCGATGCATTGGTTGCAACAGCAATGGGCACTCAAGTGCCTTATGACATTTCTTCTGCTGGTATCAGTCAGCCCGTGTGCTGGGGCATCGATACGGCGTGGCTATGGAGTTGGTGGCCACTGCGTGCTACCAACCACATGCAGGAATGCGCCGAACTGGGGCGCGTGACGCTAGACCCCCGCGTCACGGGTAGCTACACCGAGCTTGCCAGTGAACAGGCAGAACGACTCGACCTGCAACTGTCGTGGCTTCAGAAGTCTGGCGTGAAGAAGCTGTGGCTCATGGCGGGCAATGCCAGCGGGACCGATTGGCAGACGAACTATCGCACACCATTTGTCACAGACATCGAGCTCGCCGTGAAATACCTGCAGTTGAAAGGTTTCAACGTCATCGCTATTTCACCTTTCAACGAACCGGATTATGGCGTCAATAGGGCTCCGAATGCCACCGAGATGGCCACCGTAGCGCGTCTCATCCGACAACGTCCCACCCTCGCCAATATCGATGTGGCTGGACCCAGCACGCTGAATCCCGATTACGGTCTGGCGTGGTGGGACGCGATGAAGGGGGCTGTGCAGATCGGCAACACGCACCAACTGGCTGGGTCTTTCGACAGCTTTGCTGGGTTCTACGCTGCCGTGAAAGCCTCGGGCAAGATATCGGCGGGTGACGAGATGCACAATATCAACGATGCCCTCATAGGCATGAACTACGGAATGGCCTATGGCGTCTGGTGGTCGGATTATGGCAGCTACACCCGTGCAGAGCTTGGTCGGGCCAGCAACGATGGCGAGCGCATCGGCTATGCCGAGAATCGTGGAGCATGGACTTCGGCTGCTGTCTTCCGCCGACGCACCGAACCGATGGTAGAGGCCTTCCTCGGTACGTCGGAGCGACAGGCGGGCGAGTCGGCATTCACCTTCGTCTCTCAGGATCGCATGGTCTATTGCGATGGCAACGGACCATGCTACGACTACACCCAGGCAACTCCTGGAGGTACGGGCTACGGCGCGGGACAGACCAATGCTGAGAATGTCGTCGAGATTACTCATGGAGAGGATGTACCCATCGCTCCCTTGAAGGGAACTTTCAAGATTGTCAACAAAGCGACGGGCAAACTGCTGACAGTCTCTGCGCTCCAGAGCGATGCCACCATCAGGCAGGCGAAGGAGAGCAGGACCGCTAACCAGTCGTGGGTTATCGAACCTATTGCACCGCGTGCCGCACCTGACATGGCACATGTCACCATACGTGCCGCTAACAACACAAAATTCTATATGGATGCCCTAAAGTACGCCGCTGACAACGGAGCACGCGTACTCCTGTTTGACGGAGATGGGAATGAATGTGAGCGCTGGCATCTGCATTACAAAGGTAATGGATATTATACCATCACCAACTACGATAGCGGTCTTTCGCTCGAGGGCAGTGCCAACAACTCTGAGGATAACACGACGGGCATTGTGCAGTGGGCACGCACGGGTACCGACCGCCAGCTGTGGCGTCTCGTGCCGGCTGAGGCCATTGTGGAGAACGAAGCACCATCGGCTCCCGCAGGTCTGAATACCGAAGGACGACCGGGAAGTATCCGCCTGACATGGACGGCCAATGATGAGCCTGACATGCTTGGATATATGGTCTATCGCTACAATGACGCGGCTGACGAGTGGGAGACGCTGGCACGATGCGTAGCATCAACCGAGTTCACTGACAACTATTGTGCCAAGGGACAAACTTACCGCTATCGCCTGCGTGCCATAGACAGGGCTTGGAACTTGAGTGCACCATCGGATGAGGCGGCTGCAGCCACCATCTCCGAAGATGCCATCATCGGCGAATGGCACCTCTTGGAAAATCTGAAGGACTACAGTGGCAACCAACTGACAGCGGCTGCTACCAGCATATCCTTCGATGCTACCGATGCTCATGCGGGAGCGGTCTTCGACGGCACACAGGCGTACATTGCCTTACCCTACCACGTCGCGGACATGCAGGCGATGACTTTCTGTGCTTGGGTGAAAGTCAGCAACGCGACGGCTTGGCAGCGCATCTTCGATTTCGGACGATCCACGGACAACTACCTGATGCTGACGCCCTCCAACGGATCGCGTCTGCGTTTCGAGATTTGCAAAGACGGAATCAAGCAGGGCGTCAATGCCACCAAACGTATGGTTGTCAATAGCTGGACACACGTGGCTGTTACGTTAGGCAACGATGGAGCCAAAATCTATCTTAATGGCGAGCTCAATGCCCAAAGCTCATCTGTTACTTTCCGCCCCGCTGACGTGCGTCCCGTGCTGAGCTATCTCGGTCGATCCATGTTCGATGCCGACCCACTGTTTAAGGGTACCATCGGAGATGTCCGCCTATACAACCATGTGCTTGGTGATGCCAGTATCAGGGCGCTGTACAATCAGGATCAGCTCAATGCGGCCGCTGAGTTGGCTGCCAATCCTATGAATAAAGAGGTACGGATGAACCTTCATAACGCTCTGAACGCTACGCAGGAGGCGATGGCACAGGCAGGATCTACGGAAGAGGTAGCGACCGCTCTCGCTACTCTCGCACAGGCCATGGATGCTGCACGACCCTCCGTAGAGGTCTATTGCCAGTTGGGACTGATGTTGTCGTGGTCTGCGAAACAAGCATCGCTGCACCCACAGGATGACGCTGATGCCAAGGAGGTATATCTTCGTGGCTATGATATGATACAGCGGGCCTACGCCGATGGCGAATACGCTGACGCTGATATCCCGGATGCCTGCAAGGCTCTTCGCGCTGCTACCAACACCTATCTTATGGCCGATGTTTCCCGTGTTACGACACGCTTCACCGACATCACCCATTTGCTCTTCAACCCCGACTTCGCCGACGGCACAGCAAATGGTTGGGATATCGAGGTCAACAGCGAATCAGGCTATCTGGGTACTGTCGATTTTGGGTGTTTCGAGGTATGGAACCACACGTTCACGCTTGCCCAGACGCTGCCTGGGATGCCCGCTGGAGAGTATCGCCTGCAGGCACAGGCCTTCTACCGCAACGGCAGCAAGGAGAACAGTGGTAGCACCGACGTCAAGGCCTGTCTCTTCATTGGTGATGAGGCCACCGCGCCCATCGCTGCCATCGGCAGGAGTGCCAATGCCGTGACTGCTGCGGGCGAATGGTTTGCCTATGCATCCAACAAGAAGGTGCCCAACAATATGGAAGCCGCGGCGGCTGCATTCAACAACCTGGAACGCTATAAGCCTTCTGCCATAGTAAATACGCTATCTGCGGTATTTGCTCCCGACGCTGATGATGACGATCTCACTCTCGGGCTGCAAAAACATGACGCTGTAGATGATGATTGGACTATTGTCAACTATTTCACCCTCAGCTATAAAGCTCGCGAAGTTGAGGACGCAGTGCAGGACGTCGTAGACAGCGAGAAGGGACATGACAGTTTATACAATGGCACCTGTTATGATCTCTTCGGACGGCAAATTCGCACCACCGACAACCTATGCGGCTTGCCAGCAGGCATCTATGTGATCGGTGGACGCAAGGTCATCAAGCGGTAAACAGCTCTCTTCATGGACATAATCCATACCTTTGCCGCATCAAACTAACAACTAAAAATATATCAAAATGAAAAAGCAGCGAAATCTTTTCCCCATGCTCATGGCAGTGGTCTTACTGCTGACCTCGGCCACCAGCATCCAAGCCCAGACGGACATGACATCGAAGCTGGTGAACCCGAGCTTCGAAAATGGTTTCAACGGTTGGATGCAAACGGGGATGCAGACTCAGGACAACACCGTCTTCACCCTGAAGGACGGCAACGTATATGCCGAGAAATGGGTCGCTCGCGGCAGCGCCGTGGGCGACGGCAGCGTGACACAGGTAGTCAAGGGG
>JAEEHP010000060.1 GCA_016280855.1 Bacteroidaceae bacterium | reverse complement strand
GTAGGTCTGTATTTCGTCACCGACATGAGCGCCGACTTCACCGCTGCCGCAGCATCGGTCTATGCCGCCACGCAGGACGCTGCCGCTAAGGTGCCCGAAGGCTTCCTCGCCGGTGCCCTCGACTTCTGCTCGTCGCTCATCGGCTGGGTCATCTTCCGCGCCTGCAAGAGCCTCGACTACATCGGCATGGGTCTCCTCGCCGCCTTCACCCTCTTCATGATGTTCCTCAACAGAAAACGAATCATCGCAGACGAGAAAACAAATGCGCAGAAGGAGGTTTGAAGAAAACAATAAGCAACAATAGGCAACAATTTATTCCAATTTCCAAATGATATGAAAAAAGTATTTCTTTCCCTCACCTTGCTGATGGTGGCATTGGTTTCCTCCGCCCAGCAGAACGTTTATTTCCAAACCGCCTGCCACCCGCAGGATGTCAAGCACTACGACACCCAGACCCTTCGCGACCGTTTCGTCATGGAGAAGGTGATGGTGGCCGATGAGATCAACCTCACCTATTCGCAGTACGACCGCTTCATCTACGGCGGTGCCATGCCTGTGAGCAAGGACTTGAAACTTGAGACCTTCGATGCGCTGAAGGAACCCTATTTCCTGCACAGCCGTGAGCTCGGCATCATCAATACCGGCGGCGACGGCATCGTCATTGTCGATGGTCAGGAATATCCTCTCGGCTACAGCGAGGCGCTGTACGTAGGTCGCGGCTATCTGGGCAAGGATAAGAAAGGCAATGCCATCGACTCCAACAAGGAGGTTGTCTTCCGCTCCAAGGACGCTTCGAAGCCCGCTAAGTTCTACCTCAACAGCGCCACCGCCCATCAGCACTACAAGACGCAGTGGGTGACGCTCGACGGCCGCAAGAACGGTAAGGTGCAGTCGCTCAAGGCCACTATCATCGGCACCAAGGAGAAGCCCCTGGGCACCCTCGCCGAGAGCAACCTGCGTACCATCAACCAGCTTATCGTCAACACAGCCCTCGAGGAAGGTCCCTGCCAACTGCAGATGGGTCTGACACAGCTGCAGCCCGGCTCCGTGTGGAACACCATGCCTCCTCATACCCATGGCCGCCGCATCGAGGCTTACTACTACTTCAACGTTCCTGAGGACCAGACCGTATGCCACATCATGGGCGAGCCCCAGGAGAGCCGCGTCGTATGGCTCCACAACGAGCAGGCCATCATGAGTCCCGAATGGAGCATCCACTGCGCCAGCGCTACCTACTACTACACTTTCATCTGGGGTATGGCAGGTGAGAACCTCAACTACAACGACAAGGACGTCATCGCACCTAAGGACCTGAAGTAAGGATTCCCCCCTTGTGACGCTCTATACGAAGAGACTGTTTGACGCTGTCAGACGGTCTCTTTCTTTTAGCTACAGATACAAAACAACAACAGCAGCTATACACTTCGCATGAAGCTATAGCTGCTGTCGTAGCAGTATAGTTGTAATACTACCTGTAGGCTATGTAATGCTTACGATTAGAAGTCGTAAGCAGCATCGTCGGTGTCAGTGTCATCACCGCCGAAGATGTCCCAGTCGCCGCTGCCCTTGACGAGGGCGTCGGAGTTGTCGGCTTTTCCGCCCTGGAGCGAGAGAGCGATGAGACCTTCCGTCTGAATGAGCTGTGTCGTGAGCTCGGGTGCTATATATGTCTTTTTCATAATTTTATCAATAGAGATTTTTAAAATTAGATCATAAGAAAGGGCTTCGCCTTAATGGGTGGCAACCACCCTTTCTTATTTTCTACAATTCTTATTATTTTATTTTACGAGCACCTTCTTACCATTAACTATGTTCACGCCGCGCTGCAGCTTATTCACGCGCTGACCAGCGAGGTTGTAGATCTCAGCCGAAGCAGTTCCGCTGATGACGCTCTGTATCGCATCCTCTGTGTCGCCGAAGAAGAAGGCTTTGACTGAGCTGCCAGAGGGCACATTCAGATAGGCACGGTTAGCCTTGATGGCCTTGGGCTCATCTTGTACCTGGAAGAAGCCTACTTTCTCTTGCTTCTGAAGGACGTAATTGCCAACGGGAACTGTGCTCTCGAAGTAGTTGCCTACAAGATCGCTACTAATAGCGGCATCAGTATTGGCTGCTGCTATTTCGAACGTATATTCACCTCCATTGCCTTCGAGAATGACGGCTGTACCAGCAGGAATAGTCGACGTAACCCCAGTCATGGAGAGCGTAGTGCCGTCGGTTTTAGCTGTATAAGCGTTCACGCCAGAAGGTATTGTGACGGGGAAGGGAACGTATAATGTTGCGTAGCCTGCATCGGAAATATTGACATTGATACTTGTGACCTCTTCGAATGTCCACTGAGCCAGTGCATTGGTCTCGTTAGTTGAGCTACCAGCCACCACTGTGCTTTCTCCACTCTTCAGCGCGTAGAAGCCAATGCCCAGATAACCAGCATAATCACCTACACCATTTCCGTATGCGATGGAGAATGCACCTACGCCTGGAGCTGGAACTGCGAAATGAACATACTTGTCAAAATTAGTTGACGTAAATCCTTCATATCCATTACCATATACCCAATTGAGATACTCACCTTGAGTACTCATATAAAGATGAGAAGCATTTTCCACAAAGGTGAAGTGTGCCGATGCGTCCTTGGCAGCTTCCTCCGCAGTCAAATCTGCGAAGACGGTACCACGTGTGCCGCTGGCTGTTACGCGCATATACTTTCCATTGTAGTTGTTCTTCACCAAATAGAGCTTGCCCGTCTGGGGAAGATTGAAGTTTTCAACATTGCTCACAACTGCCAACAACTCATCATAAGTAGATGTGCTGCACATTGTCAGAGCTGCCGTATATGTTTCATTGTATGTAGAAGCTACAGAAGACTTCAGCTGGAACAGGTCAGAACCAGCAGCATCGAAGAAGGGCTTGATGTTAGCCTCTACGCTGGTAGCCATATTCGTTAGAGCATTGATAACAGGAGTGGGATCAAAGTCTGCTGCCTCAATGATGGCAACTCTGTTACCACCATCCGTTGTGCTCCACGAACTGAAGAAGCCGCCACTATTGGCATTACAATTCAAGTAATTAGAGCCGCATTGAATCTTAAACAAGGGTTCATCTAAGACATTTAGGGTAATGGCCGTAGGAGTGATAGTCAACTGTTTATCGTTACCAGCAGCAAACTTGCCTTCCTGTACACTCCAAAGGTAATAAGCATCTTCATACTTAACAATGGCAAAGGTATAAACGGTATAAGCTGAACCCGACTTGCAAGTATTGTCCAAGTTGCCGTTATCCGTAGTGAAAGTACCGCGCTCAGTTACCAATCTATAAGCCTTGTTGTTGCTCAAACTGCTCAAAGAGGTAACCACACCAGATTTATAGGTACGGTTTACTGTGATGGTGCAATCTGTCTCGCCGATAGAACCACTTGCTGCGTAGTCATAGTACCAGGTATTCTTCAGCAAAGCAGCAGGAATGGCTACAGCTGAGTTCTTATCCTGAACGACTTTCAGACTTTCTACCAATGTACTACCGTCATATACCTCGTAAGTTACATTCACCGTTGTGCTATATGCAGCTTCGAGGATGGCCATTGCTGCTGAAGAATCGAAATCACCGACCTCGCGAATCTGAACTTGGTTACCCCCATCGCTCAAGCTATTCCAGAACGTGATAACGGCAGGGTTGTAACCATTGGAGATGCCCATTTGATAAGCGCCATCTTGGAGAGCTACCACAACAGGGTAGTTGGCATTGCCTGTACCAGTAAGGAGAGTGACATTATCACCAAGTTCGCTGGTTAGCGTTGTGTACTGGCCACTCTTGGACACAAACTTGCCTTCGCTAATACTATATAGATGATAAACACCTGTTGTTCCATAGGTCAGGAACGCGAACTGCTGCTTAGTGTCACTCATAGAAGGAGCAAAACCTGCCTTGGTCGTAGATGTGATAGCTGTTCCTCCACTAGCTACAAACCATGCACCACGGTCGTATGTCGTCACGTAATATGCCTTGTCGTTGCTGAATCCTGAAAGAGAAGTAACTACAGGTACAACTTTCACTGTAACAGATATAGAAGTAATCTTCAAGCCACTTGCATTGGCACCTGTTTGGACAAATGATACTGAAGACGACTCAAGGCCTGTAACTTCAAAGGAAGAACTTGTGCCAACTGCAAACTCATGACTAACTGAGCCTGCGGTCAAAGTCTGAGCAGAAGTGTTTGCTTCACCAGTAATCGAATAGTCGGTAATCACATAATCGCCTGCGACAGACATGGTATAGGTAGACGTACCAGCAGTACCAGAATGCCACTGAAGATATGTATCTGTTAGGCGCTTATCCATGTTGTTAGCTCCGCCATTCACAGCAACTGTGATAGCTGGCGTCGTGTTAAAAGAAATGGAACTGACATAGTTACCAGAACTTGTTGGATAAGTTCCATTACTGGGCGTCAGAGTCAATACATCAGCCCATGCTCCCGCTGTGATGCCCAGCAGGGCGCATAAAAGAAGTAAGATTTTCTTCATTTTTAGTTTGTTTTAGTTATTGAATTTGATAATGTTTTGTATGCTTTATAGTTTGGATAGATGGCAGGTGTTATTGTCAGCCACGCCCAAAACTTTGCAAAGATAGATGATTCGCGCGCACGAAAAGAATAGAAATGAATATTTTTTATGAGGACGTGTCTTTTTTAACAAAAAAGGAGGCATAAAGGGTGGTGACAATACACTTATTCCGACTATATAATAGAAGATAAATGGTGGTGAAGCAGAAAAAAGCCGTCGCATCATCGCGATGCAGCGGCTTCTGAGATCATTCAACAAAATTTACTAACTTACGAACGAACTAATGATATACTAACTAACGATCATTTAACTAAAAAATCCAAATGAAAAAAATACTGATGACGAATGACTACGGTTCAATTCATTCTCTGGCTTGAGGTGGTTTTTATGCTTCACTTTTTCGATGGTACAAGGTTGTTCTAAAGGTATTCCAGAGTTCGCTTACCCTTTTTGACGATGCAAAGGTAGTGCATCTCGGTGAAAGATGAAATAGTGAAGTCTTAAAAAAGCAGAGAATGTCACAAATAGAGAATCCTTTTGCGCAAAATCGTACAAAAGTTATCGTTCTTTGTCGGTTTCATCGCTGTCAGCGCCTTGCGCATCCTTCATCATCTGTTCATGATACTGCTTCGGCGTACATCCGAATTTGTTGTAGAATTGCCGGTAGAACGTGCCTCGATTGTTATATCCCGACTGGAAGCAAACCTCTTCCATGGTCATCCCGGTTTTAGTGAGCAGCTTTCTGGCATGTTCGAGCCGCATCTCCTGAATGAGCGTTTTAGGAGTCTCATCGGTGATGTCCTGCATGCGTCGGTAGAGGTTGCGTATGCCTACGCCCATTTCATCAGCGATGAATTGTGCATTAAGTTCGACGTTGTCCAGGTTCTTTTCTATGATGTTCACGATGCGTTGCAGGAATTCGCGATCCTCAGTGTGCAGTAATTTGCCGTCGTGAAGTTCAAAAGCACTTCGCGATGAGTTGAAATAGGATTTGAGCTGTGACCGTTGCTGGATGAGTCCTTGCACGACGGTGGCGAAATAGTCGAGGTCGAACGGCTTGGTCAAGAAGGTGTCAGCACCTGCGGTGGCGCTGTCGGTACGTACCTGTGGGTCGAAGTCGGTGGAAAGGAGTATGATGGGGATGTGGGCAGTGCTGTCGTCGGCCTTGAGGCGACGGCACAATTCTATTCCGCCCAAATGCGGCATCACGGTCTCAGCGATGATGATGTCGGGATGTAAGACTGCTATTTTGTTGAGGAGTGCTTCGGTGGAGTCAAAGCATAAAACATTGAATTTCTGGTGTAGCACGTCGGTCAGAAGTGCCAATACTTCGTGGTTCTCATCGACGAGGAAGGCGATGGGCAGCGTGGAATCGAGTTTCGTGGGCGGCGTAGGCATAGCGGTTTGCTTCTTGTCGTCCGCAGTGTCGATGGGCAGAAGGTTGCCGGTCTCATAACTACGGAACTCGATGACACGTTGAATGAGTTCGTTCATCTTGCGGCTGTTTTCGCGGATGAGCTGTGCGTAGTGTTGTATGTCCTTCCCTAATGGTTTGGCATTGAGAATGCGTTGGATAGGTCCTTCGATGAGCATGAGAGGCGTGCTGAACCCGTGGGTAAGGTCGATGAAGAATCGCAGTCGTGACTCATAGATTTCCTGCTGATGCCGTTTCTCGACGGCTTCGGCTTCTTGCTGGCGTCGCTGTTGGAGGCGACGGAGGTAGCGACGGATCGTGCGAAGGATGATGAAGAGGAGGACGAGCGCATAGGTGATTATTGCGGGCGTGGAAGTCCACCAGGGAGGCAGGATGCGGAGCTTGAGGGTATAGGCCGGGCTGAGGTAGGCACCGTTGCGATAGCGCACCTGCAGGCGGTAGCGTCCAGGCTTGGCGTCGATGAAGGGAACGATGCGACTGCTGCCATTGTCCATCCATGGCTGATCATTGAGCCGATATTCAAATGTGTAGTTGTTGGCTGCGATATAGTCAACGGCTGCGTAGCCTACGTTGAAATAGTTTTGGTTGTGGTGGAGGAGTAGGGTGCCGTCGTCGGTGCATAGTGATGGGAGGTCGTAGAAGTGGTTGCCAACTCGCACGGCGTAGAAAATGACGGGTGGTGTCACGGGCTTTGGCACGAAGCGCCGTGGCGATATGGCCACGAAACCGTCGGTAGTTCCGAAATAGGCGATGTTGGTGAGTGTGTCATAGTAGCAGGCCCCTTCGCCGATCTCTTGTGTGGCGAGACCGCTGGCGGCATTATATACGTAATAGGATTGTGTGCGGTTGTCGAGACAGAAGATGGCTGTTGACGTAGCCGCCCATACCGTGTCTGACGCTGTTGAGGTGATGCCTCGCACGACGCGTCCCTGTTGTTCCGCGAGTTCCGAGATATTGTATTTCAGCCATCGTGTGTCACTCTCGTTTCCGATGAGGCGGAAGGCGCCTGCCGATGTGCCGCAGAATATGTTGCCTGGTTTGGAGGCATCGACACAGATGATGTCGTTGGAGGTAGATAGCGCTTCGTCGGAGAAGCGTATGATGGCGCATCGCTCGGTTTGTAGGTCGTAGCGGACAAGTCCACATTCGTGGCATGCGAGCCATAGGTATCGTCCTTGTCTGCTGATAGAAATAAACCGCCGTAGGTTCTTCTCGTCGTCGTAGATGACACGTTCCACGCTGTCGGTCACGGGAGATTCGCCTTGCCATTTAAGGCGTATGCGAAAGACGCCATGGTTGGTTGCAGCGTAGAGTGTATTGCCATCAACTTCCAAGAGCGCATGGATATTTCGCACTTCGTCGTCGCCCGTGTCCAACACTTCCAACTGACGTGTAGCGGGGCTGTAGTAGTTGATACCAATGCCGTCTGAACCGATCCAGAAGAGATCGTGGCTGCTTGGTGTGATGGCGTAAACGGCGTTGTGGAGGAGGGCGCTGTTCTGCCTTGTCAGCTGTCGCACGAGGCGTGGGCGTTCATCGAAGGGCTTGTAGTTTTCGTAGCATAGGAGTCCGTCGCCTTTTGTGCCCATCCATAGATCGCCATTGCGGTCGCGAATGAGTGCTCGGCCGGGTTTGGAGATAGGAAACGATAGGTCATGATAGAGCTCGTGGTGAATGGCGTGGGGATGTCGTACGCTGTAGCACAGCCCTTCGCCGTCGGATGCGACCCAGAGGATGTCCTGCCGTTTGTCCTTCATCATCATGAAAACGCCGCAGGTAAAGTTCTGTCGTTCCTCGGTGTAGGTGTCGTTGTTCAAGCGCTTCATGCGGATAATACCATTGAGCGCGAACGAGATGAGGAGGTCTCGTCCGTCGCTGACGATGGAGCTGATGCGTCCCCGGTCGAGTAGCGATTGGCTGAGCGTGAGGCAGTAGTGGGCGTGGTTGCCGAGAGAGTCGGCTTTGAGAAGCCGGTTGTTGGTGTCGATGAAGAAGAAATCGTTGCCGGATAGCTGTGCGTAGCGGAGGCGCCCCGTATCGTGAGCTTGTCGCTGCATGAGTTCGGTGGTCACGCTTCCTTCGTCGTCGGTGATGAGTTTATACGTGATGCGTTCGTCACGGGTGAAGAGTGTGAGGCGGCTCTCGCGGTCTATGGACATATATAGGTAGTCATCCCATGAGATGTGCTCCACGACTAATGGCAGGAACTGACGTTTCACCTTATTGAAATAGAGGAAGCCTTTCTGTTGGGTAAACACGACAACGTCGCCCACGGGTGATACGGTGCAGCGGTTATCGCCTTTTGCTTCGTAGAAATGCTGGAGCCCGTTGTGACGTGGATCCCAGAGGTGCATGCCGAAGTTGTTTTGTATCCACACCTGTCCGTTGTCGGTTGATTGTATGTTTTCGACGCAACTGCCCTGAAGGTCTTTAAGTTCCTGCCGTTCGGGATAGAGTACCTGAGCGTTGTTCCCTCCGAGTATGCTGACACCGTTGTAGGTTCCGACCCAAATGAAGCCGTTAGCATCCTGATGGAGTGTCAGTACAAACATTGAAGCTAATCCGTCTTTGGTGCCGATGCTGTGGTAGGTGAGCTGAGCGGCGCATAGTGTGGCCGCGTGAACAGTGCTCACGAATGCAATCGAAATGAGGGAACGGATGATTTTACTGACATTCAGCATGACTCAAAACCACGTTTTGCTGCAAATTCAACCGCAAAGATACGCTTTTTTCGTCACAAGGGAAAAAAAAGCATCATTTTTTACGAAAAAAAGCTATTCGCTGATCTGTGCTTCGAGTTCGGCGATGCGATTGCGGAAGGCGGCATCAGTTTCGAGGCGATGGGTGATGGCCTGACAGGAATGTACGACGGTGGCGTGTCCGCGACGACCGATGGCCATACCGATGCGTGTAGTGCTGAGCGTGGTATGCTTCTGGGTGAGATACATGACGACTTGTCGCGCGAGAACGACGTTGGCCTTGCGGCTTGACGAGAGCACGTCGTCGGTGGTCTGCTCGAAGAAATTGCAGGTGTGCTCGAGGATGCGCTCCAGGGTGATGGCGGGACGTTGCCTGTGGAGGCCTACGGTGCGCCCGATGACGCGTTCAGCGAGTGCCAGGTCGATGTCGCAGTTGTACACGACGCTATATGCCATGAGTGCATTGATGACGCCTTCGAGGTCACGAATACTATGGTCCACGTTGGACGCGATGAAGTCGATGACGTCTTCTGAGATGTTGAGTCCGTCGCGATGGATGCGGTAACGTAGGATGTCGCGTCGCAGGCTCTCGCTGGGCTGTTCGAGTTCGGCGAGCAGTCCCCATTTGAAGCGTGTGAGCAGCCGCTCTTCCATGCCTTGCAGCGCCATGGGCGGACGGTCGGAGGTCATGATGAGCTGGCGTCCGTTCTGGTGAAGGTGGTTGAAGATGTGGAAGAAGGCGAGCTGTGTCTTCTGCAGGCTGGCAAATTCCTGAATGTCATCGATGATGAGGACGTCGATGCTCTGGTAGAAGGCGATGAAGTCGTTGACGGTGTTCTGGCGTACGCAGTCTGTGTATTGCACCTGGAAGAGGTGTGCCGAGACGTAGAGGACGCGCAGCTGCGGGTGCAGTTCCTTGAGGCGCGTGCCGATGGCGTTGACGAGGTGCGTCTTGCCGACACCTGAGCCACCATATATAAATAAAGGATTAAAGGTGACCTGTCGCGGGTTCTGGGCGATGGCCAGTCCTACGGTGCGCGTCAGCTTGTTGGAGTCGCCCTCGATGAAGTTGTCGAAGGTGTAGTCAGCTTTGAGCTGTGAATCGAGTGCCTGCGTGTAGCGCGGACTTTGGTTGATGCCGGTGCTGCGCACGGGTTTTCCGACCTGTGTGGATTGGTCGGTGGCCTGTTCCGCTACGCGAATGTCATTCGTGGCATCGACCTTGACTTCGTATGTCAGTCTGATGGAAGACCCATAGACGCGTTGCAGCACAGCTCGGAAGAGCTTGAGGAAGTGTGCTTCGATGTATTCCCTGATGAATGGACTGGGCAGGCACAACGTCAGTTGGCGCTCATCTTCCTCGAATTTTACGAAGGTGATGGGCGCAAACCACGTGTTGAACTGCTCGCGGGAGATGTTGTTGCTGATCATCCGGAGACAGTCGTTCCATCGTGAATCTATGGTTGAAACGCTGGCTTCCATTCTTTTGGGTAAAGTGGCAAATTCGTATGAGCCGAATTGCGAGTGCAAAGGTACGTCGTTTTTTTGAAACTACAAAATGAGCCTCAAAAAAAAGTCCTCTTGACAGAGGCCGTAAACGGCACGTTTTCAGTGGTATGTAGAAGGGCTGTTCGGAAAATGTCGCGCAGCTTATTTTGTAGTATTAAGATGCTGATATACAAAAAAATGTGGCGTAAGCATCAGCTCGCGCCACAAAAAATATTTGAGTTCATAATTGCCGAAAACTTAATGTATTATCATCGATGTAAAATACGGTATGAAGGATTGCTTCTTATTCGGATTTTTTTCGGATAACGAAGAAATTGCCAACCAATCCTTATTTGTCCTTTTTACCGAATACGGAGAAGTGTACGTAGCGTTTTGGATGTGCTTTGAGGTCCTCGACAAGGGCTGACGCACCGTTGACCGTTTGGTTGAGATTGGTGTAGAGCGAGGTGTCGTTGAGGAGGAGTCCCACGGTGTTGTCGGGCGAGTTGAGGCGATCGGACATCTGTTTGAGGTTGTCCATCGTGCCGTCCACCCTGGCCATGGTGCCTTGCAGATCGAGCCCGTTGAGCTTGTCGGTGAGTTGTGTGACGCCCTCGCCGGCTTTCGTGAATGTCTGAGCCATCTGCGGCACGTCCTGTTCGAGCAGTCGATTGAGGTCGCGGCTGCTTTTGTCGAGGTTTGCGGTTACGGTTTCAGCGTTGGCGAGAATCTTCTTGAGGTTGGGATCTGACGCCAGGGTGTTGAGTGAGGTGAGCAGCGAGTCCACCTTCGTCAGCGTCATCTCAAGCTTGGGGATGAAGGCTGCGGCCTTGGACATCAGTCCGTTGTTCTCGCCTGAGGGGATGGTATCGCCTGTGGAGTATCGTTCCGTGGGATGATTGCCCATCATCAGGTTGAGTGTACAACCGCCCAGCATGGCTTCGTCGAGCACGGCTTGCGTGCCCATGGGTATGCGCATGCCATGTTCTACGTCGATCTTGATGATGACGCCGCGTCCGGGATGTTCGTAGTCGTAGCGTATGTCCGAGACGATGCCGACATTGTAACCGTCGGCATAGACGGGACTAGACTTGGCGAGTGCCTTGGCGTTGCGGAAATTGATGTAATAGGTGTCGTGTGCATGGAAGAGTGAGACACCCTGAAGAAATTTGATGGTGAAGAAGAGGAGCACGAGAGCGATGATGCCCGACACTCCGATTTTCACTTCGCGTGATATTTTCATTTCTTATTAGCTTTATAATTCTTGATTGCTTCGTAAATACTCTTTGCAAGTTGGTCCACTCCGCGCTGGCTCAGTAGGTATTCCTCTTCGGAGGCGGTAGTGATATAGCCAAGTTCGATGAGGCACGACGGCATGGAAGTTGCTCTGAGGACAAGGAATCCGGCTTGGTGAACGCCTTTGTCCGGTCGTCCTGCGCTGCGGAACTGCTTCTGGATGAAGGTGGCCAGCTTGACGCTTTGCTCCATATAGGTGTCCTGCATGAACTCGAAGATGATGTATGATTCTGCGCTTTTGGGATCGAATCCCTCGTATCGGTTCTCATAGTCCTTCTCGAGCATGATTGCTGAGTTCTCGCGCTTAGCGACGGCAAGGTTGTCTGCCGCGCGGTGCATACCGAGGGTGTAGGTCTCGGAACCTCTTCCCTGGGCTTTGCCGGGCAGGGCATTGGTATGGATGCTCACGAAGAGGTCGGCCTTGGCGCGATTGGCGATGGCGGCGCGCTCGTCGAGTTCGACAAAAACATCCGTCTTTCGGGTGTACACGACTTTGACGTCTTTCAGGTTCTGCTCAACGAGCTTACCTACGGCGAGTGCCACGGCCAGGTTGATGTTCTTTTCCTTGCCCCTTTTGCCCAGCGCTCCTGGGTCCTTGCCGCCATGTCCAGCATCGAGGACGAGGGTAAACGTATTATCGCACCACACTTGTGCCGCTGGCGCGAGGGTCAGCAGCACAAGGCAGATAGCACGGAAGATGATATGTCTCATTTCGTGTGCAAAGATAGTGAAAATTGAGGTATTTATATTATAATTTAAGGTATAATTATAGTTTTTTAATGTAAAAGGGAATGGTTGAGGCATTTAGAAGTGCACTCGTGCTCCCGCGAGCACGACGATGCCGGGTTGCGGGATATTGCCGAGATCATAGTAGCGGCGGTTGGTCAGATTGGTGCCTTCAGCCCACAGCTCGTAGTGCTTTGCTGCCCATCGCAGTTTGAGGTCCAGTGTGGCGTACGGCTTGTATTGCACGAGTTGTCCCGTGGACTGCGCGTCCTCGTAGAGGAGATAGCTTCCTTCGCGATCCTGCCAACGAAAGCTCCATGATGCGGAGAGGTGCGACCACACTGGATGGTCGATCGTGGCCACGACCTTATGGCGCAGGTATTCCATGGCGTAGTTGGACTTATAGACGGGCTTGCCGTCGCGCCGGTGCTGGTGGATGAAGGCGTAAGCTAAATGGCCGCTGACCTTCGCCCATTGCACGTCGGCCTGTGCCGAGACACCTGCGTTGTCGAGGTCGAAGTTGGCGCTGTTGAAGACGTCGTCGGCGCTGTACATGACCCAGTCGATGAGGTCTTTTCCGCGATGATAGAAAGATTTGAGCATGAACTGACAGCAGACCTTCGAGAACTGGTAGGCGGCTTTGGCTCCGAGTTGGAAGCTGTGGCTTTCCTCAGCTCTCATGCCCTGGTTGCCTTCGTGTGTCGGGCTCTTGTAGTAGAGGTCCGTGAACGTCGGCAAGCGGAATCCCTTGTTGTAGGACGCAAAGAGCCGCCAGTTCGGGGAAGGCGTTAACGCCAGGTCGATGCCGGGATAGAAGTGGAGGCGAGTGTCGAATCGTGTATTGTAGTTGCCGAGCAAGCCCATGCTGACGGTGAATCGTGGCAGGATGAGGTTGTGCTCGAGGTTAAATGAAAGGTTGGTGCGTGTGTCGTGGTGGGAATAGAAGATGTTCTCGTGAGGCACTTTGGGAAGCCTGTCGCCGTTTAAGGGCATGCCGAGCGAAGTGCTGTAGATGCCCTCCTCGCGCACTTCGGCTCCGAGTGCCGTTCGTCCTGCTATCCATCGCAGGTCTGCCGTCACCTTGGCACCGTGGACATCGGTTCGATGGAAGTTCTCGCCCTTCGTGGTGCCTCGGATAAGTTCGAAGTTGTCATAGAGGCGGTTCCAATAGACCTCGGGATGAAGGCGTACGCGGCCTTTGCTCTCTACGCCGGCGCTTACGATGTAACGTGTATTGCGCTCGTATTGATTGGGATAGGCTGCGCTGTAGAAGGTGTTGGCGCCATAGCTTTTCTGGCTGTATCCAGCCTGCCACCTAATGCGGAATTCCTCGGAGTCGATGTTTCCGCTGTGGTAGAGGTTTCCGCGTTTGAAATCGGAGTTCGTGGTAGCGCCGTCGGAGCGTTGGAAGGCGGCTGAAAGCGTCCCCCATTTCAAGGCTCCCCTTGCATTGCCGCCGACGGTTCCATAGCTGCCGCCGTGTGCGCCGGCCTCGATGTTGGCTTTAGTGTCTTGCTTGGTGACGATGTTGACAGCTCCTCCGAATGCCGAAGCACCATATACGCGCGATGCAGCGCCTTCGAGTACTTCGATGCGCTCGATGTCGGCAAGGCTGACGGGGAAGTCGGCAGCGAGATGACCGGTGTGAGGTGATGAGATGTTGACGCCGTTCAGTAGAAGTGTGATTTGGTCGAACGTGCCGCCATTGATGCTGATGTCCGTTTGAATACCAAAGCCGCCGCGCTGCCGGACATCGATGCCGACGACTGTTTTCAATAGATCGTTGACGCTTTGCGCCGCCGCCGCTTCAATCTGCTGCCGCGTGATGACGCTAACGATTCGTGCCGACTGCAGCGTTGTCAGCGGAGACATCGTCCCCGTGACGGCCACTTCCGTGAGTTCCTTCTCGTCGGCTTCGCTCTCAGCTTCTGGAGCTGCAGCGGGTTGAGCAGCCTGAACCTTGGGGAGATTCACGCTGGCCAGCATACCGATGGAGAGCACGCCGATTCGTACTTCGCGGTGCAAACTGGCAAAAACGCTGTAGCCTCCGCGGGTGAAGTGGCGGAAGGTGTAGGCACGTCTGAGCTTGTTTTGTTGTTTGAACATAAATGTTTGAGGTTATGAGGTTATGAGGTTGTGAGGTTATGAGGTTGATTTAATGGAATATGGAGAACAGCCCTCCTTCGGGTTTCTTGAAGTAGCGGTCGAGCTGCTTGAACATGGCTGTGCGCGAGAACACGACGACGCGGTCGCCCGGTTGGATCTGTGTGCGTCCGTTGACGAGGATGCCTTCGCCGTTGCGTACGAGTCCGCCGATGGTGATGCCCTTGGGCAGTCCGAGTTTCATGACGGGCTCCCGTGTGACCAATGCGCCTTCGACGACATCGAGTTCTGCCACGTCAGCGTCTGCGATGGTCAGGCTCTTCACGCTGGCCACGTCGGCATCGAGCATCATCTGATAGATGTGGCTCGCAGCGATGGCTTTCTTGTTGATGATGGTTCCAATGTCGAGCTTCTCGGCCATAGTGATGTAGTCTGTGTTCTCGACCATGGCCACGGTCTTGCGTACGCCCATTCTCTTGGCAGCCAGACATGCGAGTATGTTCGTCTCGGTGTCTGGGGTTAAGGCGCAGAAGGCTTGCGTCTGGCGTATTCCTTCTTCCTGCAGAAGCTGTGTGTCACGTCCGTCGCCATTGATGATCAGCACGTTGTCGTTGTCGAGCAGCTCGGTGAGCTTGCGGCAACGATCGGCATCCTGTTCGATGAGCTTCACGTCCATGTAGTCGGGGAGCCGATGGCAGGTCTGCACGGCGATGCGTCCTCCGCCCATGATCATCAGTTTCCTGACGTCGGGATAGCTCTCTTTGCCCACGAGCTGCCGGATGTTGGGCACGAAGAGCTTTGTGGTCATGAAATAGGCGATGTCGCCGAGCTTGAGCTCATCGAAGCCGCCAGGGATGATGGTGTCCTCGTCGCGCTTGATGGCCACGATGTGATAGGGCGAGTCTGGCGGGCATAAGTCCTTGAGCTTCTGCCCGTAGAGCGCCGTGGCCTCTTCGCGCAATTTGATGCCTAAGATCATCAGCGCTCCTTGGTGCACTTCCCACCATTGCCTCACCCACGACCTTCGAACGCCATCGACGATTTCCTGTGCTGCCAGTGCTTCGGGATAGATCAGTGAGCCGACGCCCATGGAGTTGAAGAACTCGAGGTTCTTGGGTTCGAGGTATTCTCCGTTGTCGATTCGCGCCACCGTCTTCTTCGCTCCGAGGCTGTTGGCCAGCAGGCAACAGGTGAGGTTCTTGGTCTCGGAGGGCGTCACGGCAATGAACAGATCGGCTTGCGGCGTCCCGGCTTCCTTGAGCCCGCTGATGCTTGTCGGCGAGACGTTCAATGTCATCAGATCGAGCCCTTCGCAGGCGTTGAGCAGCTTCTGCTCGTCGGGGTCGATGAGTACTATGTCGTTGCTCTCTTTGGTGAGCAGGGCGGCCAGATGACTTCCAACAGCGCCTGCACCGGCAATGATGATCTTCATAGGGTCTTAATGTCTGTGGTGTATGAAAACTGTCAACGCGTCAGTGCGTTCTTTATTCCTTCGACGTCGATGCCGCAGAGGCGGTGGAGGTCAGCGACGGGACCGTGTTCGACGAACTGATCGGGCAGACCCAGGCGCGTGACTTGTGCCGTCATGCCGTGGTCTGACAACCATTCCAGCACCGCCGAGCCGAATCCTCCGTTGCGTACGCCGTCCTCGAGGGTCACGATGCGTCGGAATCGGGCTCCCACTTCCGTGAGCAGACGCTCGTCCAACGGCTTGAGGAATCGCATGTCGTAGTGGGCTATCGAGCGTTCGGGATGCTCCGCTTCCACCTGGCGAATGGCTTCCTGAGCGGCAACGCCGATGGGGCCAATGGAGAGCAGGGCGATGTCTTTCCCATCCTTGAGCTTGCGTCCACGGCCGATGGGCACTTCCTGCATCGGACACTGCCAGTCGGCAAACGAGCCGCGGCCGCGCGGGTAGCGGATGACGAAGGGGCCTTTGTCCTTCAGCTGAGCTGTGTACATGAGGTGGCGCAGCTCGTGTTCGTCCATCGGCGAGGCGATGGTCAGGTTCGGAATCGGACGCAGGTAAGCCAGGTCAAAAGCGCCGTGGTGTGTTGGGCCGTCCTCACCCACGAGCCCTGCGCGATCGAGGCACATCACCACGTTCAGTCGCGAGATGCATACGTCGTGGATCAGATTGTCATAAGCCCGTTGTGCGAACGAGCTGTAGATATTGCAGAAGGGTAGGAGGCCGTCCTTCGCCATGCCTGCAGAGAAGGTCACGGCATGACCTTCGGCGATGCCTACGTCGTAGGCGCGGTCGGGCATGGCCTCCATCATGATATTCATCGAGCAGCCTGTCGGCATGGCGGGCGTGACGCCGACGATGCGTTCGTTCGCGCGCGCTAATTCTAATAAGGTGTTGCCGAAGACATCCTGGAACTTGGGCGGCAGTCCCGATTCGTCCTTTCTGATGAGCTCGCCCGTCTGCGGGTCGAACTTGCCCGGCGCGTGCCACAGCGCTCCTCCCTTTTCGGCGGGTTCGAAGCCTTTGCCTTTGACGGTGTGAATGTGTAGGAGCTTGGGGCCGCTCATCTCCTTGATCGTGCGCAGCGTCTTCACCAAGTCGATCACGTTGTGTCCGTCGGTGGGTCCGAAGTATCGAACGTCCATGCCTTCGAACATGTTCTGCTGGCGGTTGATGAGACTCTTCAACGAATTGTTGAAACGCAGGATGCTGCGCTTGCGTTCCTCGCTCATCCATCCCCACGAGAGCAGCTGTCGCGACGCTTTGTAGCGGATGCGGTTGTAGGTGGGGTTGGTCTGCAACTTGTGCAGCAGACTCTTCATGCCGCCCACGCTGTGGTCGATACTCATGTTGTTGTCGTTCAGGATGATGAGTACGTCATTGGGCGTGTTGGCTGCGTTGTTGAGTCCTTCGAAAGCGAGTCCTCCGCTCATGGCTCCGTCGCCGATGACAGCGATGACGTGGCGCTTCTTCTCGTGCTTGGCTTTAGCCGCCAGCGCCATGCCCAGCGCAGCGCTGATGCTGTTTGAGGCGTGTCCGGCGGTGAAAGCGTCGTATTCGCTCTCCTCGGGCGAGGGGAACGGTTTGAGGCCGCCCAGATGGCGGTTTGTGCGGAAGGCTTCGCGGCGACCCGTCAGGATCTTGTGGCCGTAGGCTTGATGGCCTACGTCCCAGACGATGCGGTCGTAGGGCGTGTCGTAAACGTAATGCAGGGCCACGGTTAGTTCTACGACGCCCAGGCTGGAGGCGAAGTGGCCGGGATTCCCGGACAGCTCGTCAATGATGTCCTGGCGCAGCTCACGGCACACCTCAGGCAGCTGCTCCAAGGGCAGTTGGCGCAGGTAAGCCGGCAGTTTGATGCGTTCCAGGAGCGGAAACGCGTGTTGGTTTGTTGATGTCATTTCATAGAATTTCGCGGCAAAGGTAATAAAAAGATTAAAGATTAAAGATAGAAGATGGAAGATTTTGCCTTTTCATGGGTATATTTCATATTTTATGTTTCATAATTTGTCTATCCTATCACATTTTTGCCTATCTTTGTCGCATGAAACTGATTACTCCCATAGAGATACCATCTCTTCCACGTCCGCTGAATCTGCATAATCGTGTGGCTTTCATCGGTTCGTGCTTTGCTGAACACATCGGCGCGAAGATGCGCCAGAGCGGTCTGCCGGCGCTCGTCAATCCTTTTGGCGTGCTCTATAACCCGTTGAGCATCCTGAACATGCTGACAGCCAACCCGATGTCGGACGACCTCTATTTCAAGGACGACGACGACCGTTGGCATTGCTGGCTCACCGACAGCCACTCCAACGCTTCGACCCTCGAGGCGTGCCGGGCAGCTGTGCTCGCAGCTCGCGGCAAGCTGGTTGAATGGAATCCTACGACCATCATCATCACCCTCGGCACCAATCGCTACTACAGCCTTGCGGCTCGTGCCGATGAGCTTGTCGTGGGCAATTGCCACAAGTGTCCGTCTTCGGCCTTCGTCGAACGTTCGCTGACGATTGACGAGTGCACCGCCACCCTCGAGACGCTGTGCGGCCTTTTCCCCCGTGCGCAGGTCATCTTCACCGTATCGCCCTATCGCTACGCCAAATACGGCTTCCATGAGAGCCGCCTGTCCAAGGCTGTGCTCCTCATGTCGGTCGATGCTGTGCAGCGCCGTCGTCCGGATCAGGTGGCCTATTTCCCCGCCTACGAAATCCAACTCGACGAGCTCCGCGACTACCGCTTCTATGGTCCTGACCTCCTGCATCCCTCCGAGCAGGCCATCGACTACATCTGGGAACGCTTTACCGAACAGTGCATCGACAACGAGACGCGACGCTACCTCTACGATTTCGAACCTATCCGCAAGGCGCTTGCCCATCGTCCCGAGGATCCCGACTCACCCGCAGCTCTCCGCTTCCGCGAGCAGACGCAGCAGCGCCTGCGTGAGCTCATGGCTAAATATAACATTGAACTTTGATTATTGAACATTGAAACCGAAGCTTGTGTAGCGCTTTCAACTCTCAACTTTCAACTTTCAACTCTCCATATGTCCTATCCTATTTCCACCATCACAACCCTCATCGGCGCTCATCGCTTCGGCAGCGCTGAATGCCGCATTGATTGGCTGCTCACCGACAGCCGGTCTCTTGTCTTTCCTGAGGAGTCGCTCTTTTTTGCCATTCGTACCCAAAAGAACGACGGCCACCGATACATCCCCGAACTTTACCGCCGCGGCGTCCGCAATTTCGTGGTGTCGCAGGTGCCCGATCACCCCGAGTCCGATGCCAACTACCTCAAGGTCACCTCACCGCTCAAGGCGATGCAACGCCTTGCCGAGCGCCATCGCGAGGAATTTTCTTGTCCTGTCATCGGCATCACGGGTTCCAACGGCAAGACCATCGTCAAGGAGTGGCTCTACCAGCTTCTCGCACCCGATTTTGCCATCACACGTTCGCCGCGCTCCTGGAACTCCCAGATCGGCGTGCCTCTCTCCGTGTGGCGTTTGTCCGAGCAGACGCAGCTTGGCATCTTCGAGGCCGGTATCAGCGAGCCCGGCGAGATGGAAGCCTTGCGCGATATCATACAGCCTACCATCGGCATCATCACGCATCTCGGCTCTGCCCACGACGAGAACTTTGGCAGTCGTGAGGAGAAATGTCGGGAGAAGCTGAGACTCTTCCACGACGCGCGCGTTCTTATATATAATAAGGACGACGAGATGATCGACACCTGTGTCCGCCAGAGCAACTTCCCTGGACAGATCATCGCCTGGAGCCGCAATGACGCAAACTTGGCACCCTTCATCGAAGCCCTTACCAGCGATGGCCGTGTGGGCACCGTCCTCGTCGAAGATGCCATCCATTGCATCTGTGTCTGCCGCCACTTCGGACTCGCTGACGATGTCATCTTGCAGCGATTGCTGCACCTTGAACCCGTAGCCATGCGTCTCGAAGTCAAGGAGGGACGCAACAACTGTACCCTGATCACAGATACCTGCAACAGCGACCTTGGATCCCTCGAGATAGCGCTCGATTTCATGCGCCGACGCACTCTCAACGACCAGCAAGCTGCCACACCGACGCCTTCAACCCTCATCCTGTCAGACATCAAACAGACGGGACTAACCCTCACCGAGCTTTACCAGCAGGTCGCCATCCTCGTGCAGCAATATGGTGTCGATCAGTTCATAGGAATCGGCCCCGAGGTGAGCGCAGGCATGGCCAATGTCGGCCGAATCCGCGAAGAGGGCGCTGCGATGAACGACATGACCTTCCCCACCGTAGATGCTTTCCTTGCCTCGCCCACGTTCAGAGCTCTTGCCGACCGCGTCATCCTCATCAAGGGTGCCCGCCAAGCACGCTTCGACCGCATTGCCGACGCGCTTGTGCAGAAAGTCCACGAGACCATTCTCGAGGTTAACCTGGCTGCCGTCGTCGATAACCTCAACTTCTACCGTTCCTTCATGCGGCCCGAGACGAAGATGATTTGCATGATTAAGGCATCGGCCTACGGTGCCGGAGCCGTGGAGGTGGCCAAGACCCTGCAGGACCATCGCGTCGATTACCTCGCCGTGGCTGTGGCCGACGAGGGCGTGGAGCTGCGACGCGCCGGCATTACCGCTAATATCATGGTTATGAACCCCGAGATGAGCAGTTTCCACACGCTCTTTGAGTACCATCTCGAACCCGAGGTCTATAGCTTCCGTCTTCTTGATGCGCTGATTCAGGCTGCTGAGCGCGAAGGTATTACCAATTTCCCCATCCACATCAAGCTCGACACCGGTATGCACCGCCTTGGCTTCGATGCCTGTGCAACGGGTGCGCTCAAGGATGTCGACGCCCTCATCGCACGTCTCCGTGCGCAGCAAGCCCTTATCCCGCGTTCCGTCTTCAGCCATTTCGTGGGTTCAGACAGCGAGAACTTCGACCAGTTCTCTCAGCTCCAATGGCAGCGCTTCCTGCGTGCTGCCGACCAGTTGCAGGCTGCCTTCCCGCATCCCATCCTGCGTCATATCTGCAATTCTGCCGCCATCCAGCATTTCCCCGAGCGCCACTGCGACATGGTGCGGCTCGGACTTGGACTCTATGGCATACAGCCTTTAGAGATTAAGGACAACTCTAATCTCACCCCCATCTCCACGCTCAAGACCACCATCCTGCAGATTCACGACGTACCGGCCACCGATACTGTTGGTTACAGCCGCCGCGGTCATCTCACGCGCGACAGCCGCATCGCTGCTCTGCCAATAGGCTATGCCGACGGCCTGAACCGTCATCTCGGCTGCGGCGCCGGTTACTGTCTGGTCAACGGTCAACGTGCTCCCTATGTCGGCAATATTTGCATGGATGTCTGCATGATTGATGTCACAGACATCCCCTGCCAGGAAGGCGACACCGCTGTCATCTTCGGCCCTGAGTTGTCACCTTCCGTTCTGGCCGACATCATAGGCACCATCCCCTACGAGATCCTTACCTCTGTGTCGCCGCGTGTCAAGCGCGTCTATTATCTCGATTGATTCGCATAATAATATATGAAAGAGGCTGTGCCACGCTCATGACACAGCCTCTTTGCTTTTGGTGAGAGACCATCAGCTTTCGGAGCTGTTGGCTGCCTTCAGTTCCGGCCAGCCGTCCTCGCTCCAGAGAATCTCACGTTGGATGAGGATGCCTTGACCAGAGTGTTTGTAGCTGTAGCCGTGACAGATGAAAAGGTCACGGCCGTCGGGCAGGTGGTAGGCTGCGCTGTGGCCTGCCGCCTCGAAGTTCTTCTTGTCGCCTTCGATGACCAAAGAGCCGCCACCGTGAGCCATGTCGCGGCCATCGCGGTCGAGGTAGGGACCTTGAACCTTAGTGCTACGCCCGACGACGACTTTGTAGTTGCTTTGGACGCCTCGGCAGCAGTAGTCGTGGCTGACAAAGAGGTAATAGTGGTCGCCATGGCGGAAGATGAAGGGCGCTTCGATGGCGTTGCGGCCAGCGAACTTCGAGGTGGGGTTGGGTTCTGCATGTAGGGTGTCGCGCAGGGCTATGCGGCGCGCGATGGTGTGCGGTTGGGCATCGGCGGCGATATGCATTGTCGTATCGAGCGGAGCCATTTGTATGCCGTCCCAGAACGAACCCCATGTGAGCCATGGCATGCCGCTGTCATCGATGATGAAGGCGGGATCGATGGCATTCCAGTTGTCGCGTCCCTGACGCGATGCGACCAGGCAACCCTCGTCGCGCCATCGGTAGTTGACCGAGTCGCGGAAGTTGAGGGTGGGGGAGGAGGCAAGGCCGATGGCAGAGGTGTTGCGCCCGAAGGTGGAACAGGAATAGGCCATCCACCAACGGTCGCGATAGCGGATGACATCAGGTGCCCAGACGTGGTTGCGGAATCCCGGCACGCTGTCCGTGGTCCACGACGGCAGCCACTGCCGCGCCGCCAGGTCTGCGCCTTCGATGGGCTGCAGCGCAGGACGTCGCTGCACGGTCCAAGTGCGCAAGTCCGTGGACGTGCTCAGCTGGACGCCCATGCCTGTTGCAAACAGATAATAGGTGCCGTCTTCGTAGGCCATGACGGGATCATGCACCATCGGCGTCTCGGTGGTGAAGGATTCGGGCAATCGTTGGCGACGGCCTTGAGGCGACGGCTGTGGCGTCTGAGCCAGCAAGGTCAGATTGGTCGCAACAGCGAGAATCAGTAGTGCGCGACGTTTCATGCGTGTTTGTGTTAATTGATGATCCGATTATTTCAGCACTCCGAGTTCTTTGCCTACCTTAATGAAGGCGTTGATGCACTTGTCGAGCTGCTCGCGGTTGTGGCCGGCTGAGATCTGCACGCGAATGCGGGCCTGACCCTTAGGCACGACGGGGTAGTAGAAACCGGTGACGTAGATGCCCTCGTCCTGCAGGCGTGCGGCGAAGCGCTGGCTGAGTGGGGCATCGTAGAGCATCACGGCGCAGATAGCACTCTGCGTGGGCTTGATGTCAAAGCCGCTGGCCATCATCTTGTCGCGGAAGTAGTTGACATTCTCCACGAGGCGGTCGTGCAGCTCGTTCGATTCGTCGAGCATCTTGAACACTTCGAGGGCTGCGCCGACGATGCCGGGAGCCAGCGAATTGGAGAAGAGATAAGGACGCGAGCGCTGGCGCAGCAGGTCGATGATCTCCTTGCGTCCCGTCGTGAAGCCGCCCATAGCGCCGCCGAAGGCCTTGCCGAGCGTGCCGGTGTAGATATCTACCCGTCCGTAGGTGTTGAAGAACTCGCTGACACCGCGTCCTGTGGGGCCTACGACGCCTGCCGAGTGACTTTCGTCCACCATGACCATCGCGTCGTACTTCTCGGCCAGTTCACATATCTTGTCCATGGGCGCTACGTTGCCGTCCATCGAGAAGACACCGTCTGTAACGACGATGCGGAAACGCTGTTCCTGAGCCGCTTGCAGCTGGCGCTCGAGGTCTTCCATGTCGGCGTTGGCATAGCGGTAGCGTTTGGCCTTGCACAGACGTACGCCGTCGATAATCGAGGCGTGGTTCAAGGCATCTGAGATGATGGCATCTTCCTCGGTCAGCAGCGGCTCGAAGACACCACCGTTTGCGTCGAAGCAGGCGGCGTAGAGAATCGTGTCTTCGGTCTTGAAGAACTTGCTGATGGCATCTTCCAGCTCCTTGTGCACGTCCTGCGTGCCGCAGATGAAGCGCACGCTGGACATGCCGTAGCCGCGGCGGTCCATCATCTTCTTGGCGCCTTCGATGAGGCGCGGGTGGTTCGAGAGGCCGAGATAGTTGTTAGCGCAGAAGTTCAGCACTTCCTTGCCGGCGACTTCGATGGCGGCAGCCTGCGGGCTGCAGATGAGGCGCTCCTCCTTGTAGAGGCCGGCCTCGCGGATCTCCTTCAGCGTCTGCTGAAGATGTTCTTGCATTTTTCCGTACATAAGATTAGTTTATCGTTTAAAGATTGATGTTTTTGGTGAAAGTTTACAGATAAATGAGATTTCTTGTGTGCAAAGATAGCGATTTTTGGAATGTAATGGCATAAAGAGTGAAGAAAAACACATATTTTATATCTTTTAAGGAAAAAACTTTCAACTTTCAATGTCCAACTCTCAACTTTTCCTTATCTTTGTAGCGCAAAACAGCTAACTACCTCTAATAAATCAATTATCAATCTGTAAACATTAAACGATAAACCTCACGATGAAGAACATTCTCGTTATTGGATCCACGGGCCAGATCGGCTCGGAACTTACAGCAGAATTAAGAAAACGCTATGGCGGCGCCCACGTGGTGGCCGGTTACATCCCCGGCGCAGAGCCTAAGGGCGAGTTGGCTGAAAGCGGTCCCTCCGCCATCGCTGACGTTACCAACGGCGAACAGCTGGCAGCCATTGTGCGCGACCACCAGATCGACGCCATCTACAATCTCGCCGCCCTGCTCAGCGTCGTTGCCGAACAGAAGCCGCGCCTGGCGTGGAAGATAGGCATCGACGGGCTGTGGAACGTCCTCGAAGTGGCGCGCGAAAACAAGTGCGCCGTGTTCACACCCTCGAGCATCGGTTCTTTCGGCCCCAACACTCCCCACGAGCTCACGCCACAGGACACCGTGCAGCGTCCTAAGACGATCTACGGCGTGTCGAAGGTCTGCACAGAGCTGCTCTCCGACTATTACTACACGAAGTACGGCGTGGACACCCGCTCGGTGCGCTTCCCCGGTCTCATCAGCTATGTCACACCTCCGGGAGGCGGCACAACGGACTACGCCGTCGATATCTTCTACGCTGCCGTGCGTGGCGAAACATTCGTTTGCCCCATCGCTGAAGGCACGCGAATGGATATGATGTACATGCCCGACGGATTGCGTGCTGCCATCGAACTGATGGAAGCCAACCCCGATAAGCTCATCCACCGTAACGGCTTCAACGTCACGGCCATGAGCTTCCCACCCGAGAAGATCTATGCAGAGATCAGGCGGCGTGTGCCCGACTTCAAGATGGTCTATGACGTCGATCCCCTGAAGCAGGCCATTGCCGAGAGCTGGCCCGACAGCCTTGATGACAGCGCAGCACGCGAGGAATGGGGATGGCGACCCGAGTACGGCATTGGTGCCATGACGCGTGACATGCTCGAGAAACTCAGCAAGAAACTGCTGGATAAATGAGGCATATTGATGATTGAGGAATGATGATTGCAGGTCGTCACAAGCCTTGAAGAACGAAAGGCGAGACACGTGATCCTCATTCCTCATTCTTCAATCATCATTCCTCATTCTTCAATCTTCATTCCTCATTCTTCATTCCCCAATAATCCACGGCATGTTTTACGGAGAGGTATTGTCAATCATCGTTGCGATGACGTGGACCATCACGGCCTTGTGTGCCGAGGTGGCCAGTCGCCGCATGGGGCAGTTGCAGCTGAACGTGCTCCGTATGGCGGCATCGTTGGTCATCCTTGCCCTCATCCTGTGGGTGGCTACGGGCTCTCCCTTGCCTCGCGGCATGGGCATCGAGGCATTGGTGTGGCTGTTGGCTTCAGGAGCCATAGGCTATGTTTTCGGCGACTTCTGTCTCTTCTCGTCGTATGAGCTCATTGGCAGCCGTATGGGTCAGCTCTTCATGACCCTTGCTCCTCTCTTCTCTGCCTTGACGGCTTGGGTGTTGTTGGGCGAGACACTGTCGCCGCGTGCCCTCCTCGGCATTGCCGTCACCCTTAGCGGCATTGGCTTGACTGTCCTTTCGCGTGGCGGGAAACATAAGGTCGGACTCAACCTCCCCTTGCGTGGCATCCTTTTGGGTATAGGAGCCGGCATGGGGCAGGGTATAGGCATTGTCCTCTCCAAGGTTGGCATGGGCTTGTGCGACGCTACGCCGCTGCTGCCCATGGCGGCCACGATGGTTCGTGCTGCTGCCGGACTCGTGGGCTTCGGTCTCGTATATAGCTTCCGAGGCGACCGTCGGCGCATGCGTGAAGGGCTGCACGATCGTACGACCATGACGGCAGCCACCGGTGCCATCATCACGGGACCCGTCATCGGCGTGTCGCTCTCCTTGTTGGCTGTGCAGCTGGCTCCGGCCGGCATCGCCTCCACGCTCATGGCCTTGACGCCCGTCTTCATCCTGCTGCCCTCGCGCTGGCTCTTCCATCAGCGCATCACGGCGCGTGAAGTCCTCGGTGCCCTCATCGCCGTCGCCGGCGTGGCGTTGTTCTTCCTATAACCTCTGAATTCCTAAATCGTTTTCGTTTTCGTTATGAACTATTCCAGATTATCCTTTTTCCACGGATTGGCTTCCGTGATGGTGGCAGTGGTCTGCGTGGCCGCTACCTCGTTTGTATCCTGTACCGGCAGCACCACGAAGGCACCGGCAGTAGTGAGCTATGTCGGCGTGAACAGCGACGGACGTCTGTTCCTCGATTCCCTGTTCGGCCTTGTCGATAGCACCGAGCGCTATTGGATCAACACGGAACCTGCGGCTGCAGAATGTATGCTGCTCACGGCGCAGGAGGATTTCAACGGCGACGGACAGACTGACGCCTTGGTGACCAACGTGCAGGCCTGCGGCGGCAATGCCGTTGGCAACAGCTTCTTCTTCGTCACTTACGTCGGCGACGGACAGTTTGCCCTCTCCAATTCCTTTGGGTCGAATGTTTACGACGATCTGAGCATCGAGACGTGGGAGGGGATGAAGTCCGTCGTTATCACCGAATCGTCGTTCGACGAATGGACTGAGGAGTACGAGAACCACGTCGAGCGCTATGTCCTCGTCGATACCTTCGCCCTGCGTGCCGTGACGCCCGAGAGCGTATCGCCGATGCCTACCATCTCCCTCGACGAATGGTCGAAGCTCGAGGAAATGGAGGACATGGGCGAGGAGGTGGAGATGAGCGATGAGGATTCCATCAAGTACTTGGGATGTGATATTTTCGACGACCTCTACAGCAGTCATTGCAGCTGGTACTGTGGCGGCGAGGTGTTGCAGGTCACGGCTTCCAGCTGTCGCCAGGATGCCGACTCGACGTTCGATGCCGGCCATGCCCACGATTTCAGCCATGAACAGGTGTGGGCACCCGAGGGCAAGGGCATTGGCGAGAGCCTCGTCTATCATTTCGCTGGCTCCTGTCCGCGTATCACAACGGTGAAGATTCTCAATGGCGACGTTGTGAGCGAAGAGGCCTGGCAGGCTTCTGCGCGTGTGAAGATGATCAAGATGTATATCAACGACAAACCCTACGCCCTGCTGGCCTTGCAGGACAGTCGCACGCTCCAGTGCTTCAACGTGGGCATCGTAGGTTTCCACGATGCTGAGGCTCCGAACTGGACGCTGCGCTTCGAGATCTTGGAGACTTATCCTGGCAAAAAGCAGGACGCGCCTGTGATCTCAGAACTCTATTTCGACGGAATCGACGTTCATTAAATCAAAAAATCGCCAAAAACTTGGTCGCGTCAGAAGAAAAGCGTACCTTTGCAGCCGCAAACGGCTGGTGAGGACTGCGCCAACGTTGTTTCGGCCTTTGCCTATGGCTCCGTAGCTTAGCTGTATAGAGCGTCGGATTCCGGTTCTCGCAAAGGAATCGGAGGACAGCCGGAGAAAGGAAATTTTGCAAAGTGCTCTGCGCCCATAGTTTAATGGATAGAATAGGGGATTCCGGTTCCTCTGATAAGGGTTCGATTCCCTTTGGGCGTACTCCACTTTTGCTTGTGATTTCCACTTGTGGAGCGTAAGTTTTCCGCTAAATTTCCGCTAAATTATGGCTACAATTACAATCGAAATCGGGCGCAGGGGAAAGAAAAAAGAGCGACCCGTGTCTTTCTTGATCTGTCACGGAAAGACGAAAAGGAGAATCCCCACCGAAATATCCGTCAGGGATTCCGAATTGTCATCGAATGGAAAGAAGGTCAAGGAGCCTATGAAGGCCATCCTTATAGAAAAGATGCGCCGCAAGCTCGAAGACAGGCTTATGGCCATGTCGCTTGAATTAGTCGGGCAGGATGTGGATGCCTCTTTTATCGCAGAACGTCTGATCGCGCATACCGGCAGTATCGATTTCTTTGAGTTTGCAGAGGATTGGATGAAACACACATCCACCACCAGCTTGAACAATTACAGGGTGATGCTTAACTCACTCGAAGCGTACCTCAAACAGAGGAAGCTTCCATTCACAAACATCACCTTCTCGCTTCTTAAGGGGTTTGAGGAACACCTTAAAGGTAAGCCGCGCGCACAATCCATGTACCTCGGGCTTATGCGACATTTGTACAGGGAAGCGATGCGAAGGTATAATACAGACTATGAGCAGGTGATTTCAAACGATCCGTTCATGAGGTATAAAGTGCCGCGTCAGCAGCTGAAAAAAGGCGTTCGTTCCCTTACTCTTGACACCTTGCTAAAAGTTTATAATTATAATGGACGCGCGCATAGTCGTGCGCAGATTGCAAGAGACTGTTTCATCCTCTCTTTTTGTCTTATGGGCATGAACTCAGTAGATCTGTTCAACTGCAGGGATTGCAAGAATGGAGTTATCAGGTACAATAGGACAAAGACAAGGGGAAGAAGAAGCGACGAGGCATATATTGAGGTAAGAATACATCCCTTCATCAAGGATCTTGTCGCGAAGTACAGGGATTCAACCCACGTATTCAATTTCCATACAAGATATTCCAACTATTCGACATTCAACTCAAACATCAATAAGGGACTAAAAGAAGTGGGAAAAGAAATCGGAGTTGATGATCTTGAATTTTACCAGGCGAGGCATACTTTTGCAACACTATCCAGAAATCTGATGAAATTCTCGAAAAGCGATGTGGACGAAGCTCTCAATCACGTTGGAACTATGGATATAGCTGATGTGTATATCACCAAGGATTTCTCGATAATAAACGAGAATAATTTTAAACTGATTGATCGCGTCTTTGGCTTATAATACAATCTCCCGCTATCTTCACAGACGGCGGGAGATTTCATTTTTACAAAAAAAGTGATAAACACTTACAAACTAACTAACTAAAACCTTAATGAAAAAAACTATTTAATCCAAAAAGAATATCAATCACCCTCACGGGCTTTTGGTTAAGCAGGTTTGAATCTGCTTAATATCTATATCAGTCTCCTTGCCAGCGTTATGAGCTTCTTGCGGTAGGCGAAGAGGATGACGGCGATGGAGACGTAGAAAGCATAGAAGCGGGTCTTATCCCACCACGTGTATTCACGGGGAACCTTCTTCGTGATGGTCTTCGTGATGGTCAGTCGCTCCTTACGATATACAATGCTGTCCTTCTGCTCTATCTCCTTCATGATCTCCACGGGCTTCTTCTGCGGCTTGTTGGCGAGGGAATGGTGCAGCTTGCCGTCCTTGATGGCTGCGTCGCTCACGGCGTAGTCCGTCTCGAGGTGGCTTGTGCTGTCCTCGGTGATGACACTCGACGACTGAGCAGGAATCGGTACAAGCACGGTGTCTGGAACGAATATCTTCTTATAGCGTATCTCGACCCGTGTGCTGTCGTTACGCTCTATGGTCTCCTTGGTGCTGCGACACCCACTCAAAAGGATACCTACGATGACGATGGCAATGATCGTCGCGAAAAGGATGATGAGGTCTGAGACGGTGTACCCGTCCTCAAAGTCCTCCCATTTGTTGTCTCTGTAATCCATAATGCCCTGTTTTGATGTTTAGTTACCCGTCTTGCACGGCTGCTTGAAAGCGTACTCGACGTTGATGTTAAGAACTTGGCACTTCATGCCGTTTACGGTGTGTTCTACGTGGGGACAATCCCGGCACGCTTTTTGTTCGTCTGTCATAGTGCTACCCTTTTATGAGTCCAAGTGCAATCTTAGCTGCTCGCAGGCACGGGAGGCGTTTCTTCGCCGTCACCGTACTGCCGTTGATAACTCTCGTGATGATGGTGTGCTCATCACGATCTGCGCGCTCATTGAGGCCGTGCGTCTGCCAAAACCATGCCGCCGAGTCCGTAGCCCAGCGAGGTTCTGAGAGTAGCTTCCATTGCTCATCAACGCAGAAGTCCATGCCGACGGCGGCTCCGTAGGCTCGGTAGTTGGCGCGCCCTGTCAGCTGTATCAAGCCGCGACCCTTGAAGCGCACGCCGTCACCCTTCTGAGTGTTTCCGAGGCTTCTCCTGCCCTCGTATGCCTTGCCCGATGCTATCTCCTCGGTGTACTTCAAGGAGCCGCTCTCCCAAGCAATCTGCGCCAAGAAGTGTGCTATGCGCATAGGCGTATTGATACCATGGCTCTGCATGGCTGCGTTCAAGTAATCTATGTATCGCTCGCAGTTCAGCGGCGAAGCGTTGGGCATTGCCCTACGCAGTTGGTCGTAAGTGATGGTCATGGCTACTCGAAATTTACGTTATCGTCGTCAATATCGGTGACGGCTTCCTTTTTCTTTGTTGCGAACTCCTTCAGCACCTCGGCAAGCACGCCTGCGAGGGCTTCCTTATCGACGAGCGTCATGCCCGCCTGCGCTATCTTCGCCGCCCTGCGCCGTTCCTTGTCCTCGGCCTTTTCATAGACTGACCAGAGTTCCACGCCGCAGAGGATGATGGCCATCAGCAGCTCGACAACGGGAATGGTGTAGTTCTGCTCCATGAACTGCGAGAGGCCGAAGTGCAGCAGCACGTCGATGCACGTGGCGATGAGCAGAATGCCCTGATAGACGAGGAACTTGGTCAGGCTGCGGCTGAAACCGTAGCTCGTCCGCGCCTCGCCGCGCATCTTTGCCTTACGAATGCCACTGACCAGATCTACGGCCATGGCGACAATGACGATGACCATGGCCAGCACGGCGACCATACACATCAGTCCCAATCCTTGTAGTACTTCTTGCATAGTTGTAGTTATTTAATAAAGTGAATCCAATTCCACGGCTTCCTCTTCTTGAGGTAGTCGTTCTCTTTCTCGCCGTAGTAGGCCTCTCGCTCATAGGGTATCATGATATACGCCCTCTTCCATGTCGGCCTGTGCCGTCCGTCGGCGCGTGTGCCACGGCTTTTGTCGAAGAGGCAGCGGAAGAGCTCAACGAGCCACATGAGGCCGTAGATAATGTAATACAGCGGCAGCACGAAAAGCGCCCACCATCCTATTACGAAGGACAGCCCGAAGGTGAGTGCTACTGCCAGGTACAGTATCTCCATCTGCTGCTTCCCGTGAATAAGCTCATGGCGCAGGTCGGCACCGACGGGTGTCTCATGAGCGAAGATGAACGGCCATAGCGTGATGGCCTTGAAGCCCTTGGGAGGGAACTTCTCTGAAACGATGATTCTCATAGTCATTTAGTCTTATCTGTTATTACTGGGCGCCACTGGGCTATCATCCGGCCGTCAGCCTCCTCTATGAGCAGGCAGCGACCGCAATACAGGTACACGCTACTCTTCTTCATTGGTGAGGATTGTTTCGGCGGTGGCCTTGGCAAGCGCACGCCATGACTGCATCTCGTTCCATTCTGCCTTGTGCAGGGTGGTCTTCGTCAGCAGGTAGTTGTTAATGACTGCCTCCATGTCGTCGGCTGAATACTTACTCCGGACTATGGCAGCGATGATGCCTGCGTAGTCCTTCTCCATCGTGAGCGGCTCCTTGTGGTCGTAATAGACCTCTTCGCACGCCCACCCCTCCTCAGTCTCCTCGATCCCGATGCGGATGATGGTTGTCATGGTGCCCGTGAAACGCACGGTCTCAAAGGGCAGCGGTTTGGTTTCGTAAATCTGTCTCATAGTTATATTGTTATTGGTCTGTATTTTCTTTTCAGTCTCACGCTCTCGTAGTGTCCCTTGACATAGAAGTTGTCGTAGAGGTTATCACTCATCAAGGACTTGCGGAACTTATACGTCCTGCGTCTCTTGCAGAAGCCGAGATAGCTGTTAAGGGTGCACTCGATATGCTGGAGGTCTATTGTATCGCACTGCCCGGACACCATCTTATCGTAGCCCTCGCAGTGTTCCTTCAAGCGTGCCACGGTCCTGTTGCTGAGGTACAGCCTGCCAGGCTTGATGAAGCTGCCGACGAAGAGTACGCCGTGGCTCACAGGCTGCAGATAGCGCTTGTCCTTGTGCATGGTTAGCACGAGATATCCGCGCAGGAACTTTTCCAGACGAGGTAGGCTGTCAACAAGAAAGCGGAGATCATCGCAGGCGAGGACGAAATCATCCACGAACTGCGCGAAGCAGTAGTTCCTGTGACGGAACAGCCATTTCACATAGGCCACAAAGTGCGACATATAGAAATTGGCGAAGAGCTGCGTCGTAAGGTTGCCGATGGGCATACCAGACTCCGAGGTGAAGAGCGATTTGTTCTTGGCCAGTCTCTGCCACCACGAAGGAGGCGAGTTGAGGATGCAGTCGGTCTCCGGGCGGTGCATGACTACGGTCTTCGTCGTGGCGAGCAGAATATCCTTGCAGGCTCCGTGGTACTTCCTCATGATGAACCTCTCCAGCAGCTGCCACAGCCTCTCCTTGTCTATCGACATGAAGAAGCCTACGAGGTCGCCACGGAACACCCATGCCTTGTTGCGGTAGTTGCCGCTGACGCGCCTCATACCTTCTGCTACGTACTCCACCGCCTTGTCCGTCCCGTAGCCCTTGCGGCAGTTGAACGATACATTGCCCTGCTCCACGAAACGATCCTCGAAGAGCGGGTTCAGACGAAGACATATCCAGTGGTGAACTATCCTGTCGCGGAACGATGCCGCGAAGACCTCCCGCAGCTTGGGATAGCGGACAAGGAAGCACGTTGACGTGCCTGGCTTATAACAGCCCGTCCACAGCTCTTCGGCGAGCACGGGTATATCCTCGTTGGCGATCTGCATATATTCCACGGCCTGCTCAGAGCGGCGTTTGCCCCTCATGCAGTCGTAGTAAGCCTCCCACACGGAAGAGATGAAATCCTTTGGCGGATAATCTTCGAGTGCTGCCACAGGCCGAACAACGTTCCCGTTGTACTTGTTGTTGTTGTTCGCGTTACCATTGTTGAAGTTCACGTTCCTCGCGTTGTTGCGGTTGTACTCAGTCGAACTCCAGTGGTAGCTGCCTATTTGCGACTCTGCAACTTCGTAACTGAAAGGCTTGCGCCTCGCAGTGAGCCGCCCATTCAAAGGATTATGTAGTACTCTGCTCATCATAGCGTATCATGATTTTGCACCCTCACTACGTTCATAATCGCGCCACGCCACACATTGCGCTATTATGCCTTTTGCCAAGGATTTCATCTTCTTTTCCGAGTGTTTGCTTATCACCTCCAGCTGCCGCAGTATGGTGATGTCATCATGCGTATCTTCCACAAGCACGCGAGCCATTGAGAGGTAGTCCGCACGTTCCTGCTGGTCTCGCGACGACTCACCGAGGCCGACGCATTTCTTGGCTTCGGAGATGGTCATGAGCACCGTGTCGAGGTACTTGGTGTATCTTCGCGGTGTCGTGTCGTAGAGCTTCACAAGCAGGTATTTCAGATTGGCCATATCTCTGTACAGCGGCAGCTGGCGCAGCGTGCGCTTGGCACGCTTCTTCGCCGTGCTGTCCTGTATGGCCTCCTGTGGGATGATGACGCCTTCGTTCGTTTCCATATTGCTTTGCTGTTTGAGGTTTATTGGAGGCGGTGTCTTAAAAGAGCCACCGCCATAAGGTAAAAGGGGATGTCCCTACGGGACAAAGGTGAATGCTGCCACAGGCCGAACAACGTACCCGACGTACTTGTAGTTGTAGTTCGCGATACCATTGTTGAAGTTCACGAACCTCGCGTAGTTGCGGTTGCACTCAGTCGAACTCCAGTGGTAGCTGCCGGCCGAGATGGGAATGTTGCGGCCTCTTGCTATTGCGTTGGCGAACAGCGGCTTCTGCGATTCGAGAGAGACGTTAGGCGCAAGACCGCCCTCGCTCTGCTCTGCATAATCCGAGGATGGAGCCGACGATTCGTTGTATTGCGCACGGCTGTTGGCCATGAAATTGAAGATACGCGACAGGATTCCGCTTGACGGCAGCATCCATTTGCCGCGTCGGTAGCTCTCGTGCAGGTTGTCTTCCGTGATGCCTAAGCCTTCGATGTCGGAGGGCGACCATACGTGACATCTGCGAGCCGCCATGAACAGCAGCTGACGATACAGGTATGGATAGGTGACCTCAGCCGCCTGCGCCCTCGATACGACCAATTCGGCGATCTGGAACAAGCCGTAGGTGGTGAGGGGAATGCCCGAAGACGTGCAGCCGCCCGTCGCCTGTATCGAAGCGAAGTCCTGCTGCGTGATACCCAAGGCTGAATAGACGGCACCAAGCACGGTGTCAGCGTATGACATGAGGATGATGTTTTCTTCCTCCGTTGCGAAGTTCTTGACGCTGTTCGGGACGTCGGTGTTGTAGCCTCCGTTCTCCGCATTGTTGGCATCCTGCATGGCTATTCCGCCACCCGCTGCCTCCACTGCTTCCGCATCCCTGCGGAGGTAGCCAGAATCGGTGATGTTCTGCAGGGGCTGGTCGAAGATGTCGGTGAGGAACGTTGTCGTCGTGGCGTATGAGACACCTTCCGGCTTCTGCCATGTCTGTACGGCCTGGCGTATGGCTTCAAGCGTGGAGTCGTTATATACGCCGTCTGTCTTGGCGTCCGAGAATCCATTGGCTCCTGCTACGGGATATGGCCCCCATGAGCTTTCCGAACCGCTGACCACTTGGCTCGTCGGGAACGTGGGGTCGAGCGGGCTGAGGATGGTTAGCTTGTAGGCTACCACGGTGTCACCTTCATAGACGGCCTCCTTGCGGATGACCATACCCGCCAGTTGCTTCGATGGGTCATTCTGATTATCAAATTGGCCGTCTGTCCATGCGTAGTCGCCCACTTCGGGAATACGGTTCCACAAGCCAATCTTCTTCGTCACTACGCGCGTCTCGCCGCTGGTGTTGGTCAAGGTGGCCTTGACGTTCAAGGTGATGCCCCTTACGGCCGATCCTATTTGTATGAAGTGCAGAACGGGCGAGTACGGGTCTGCGAACTCGGCGTAGACGCCCGTTACATCATCCGTCAGCTCCCACACCACGTTGGGAACTTGCTTGCCTGCGCCGTTGACGGCTACACCGACATCGTTGCCCGAGTTGACCATCATCCTTAATCCGCCGAAGCACTGGTTCACGTCGAGGTCGTAGCCCTCTGATGCCGAATCGGTGTTGATGTACTTCTTACCCTCGATGCTCATATTGGCCGCTGAGATTGGCGTGCCTGGGAAGCTGACATAAAGCGGGTTGTCAACATTGCGGACGTTACCATAGCGCTCTATGAGGCGGCATGTATCGTCGAAGGTGAGCAGCCCGTCGCTCCCGTTCACGACTGCAATACGCCCCTGCAGGAGACATACGCCCGTGTCGCCGATGCTGAGGAGCCAGCGTATCACGTTGGCCTCTACGGCCTGTTCGAGCCAGTAGATGTTATCGAGGTTCAGCAGCGTCATGCCCGCCCCTGCACTCATCATACTGAGGACATGGCCGCGAAGCGAAGTGCCGAGCATGGGAGAGCCCGTGACGGTAGCTTGTGTCAGTACGCCGTAGCCCTCGAAGGTCAGTGCCGATAGGTTGGGCTGTGCCGTGAGGGAGATGGCGGTGAGCGAAGCGGGCAGCTTCAAGGTGGTGATGGTCGAGGTCTCTGGGACGCGCACCTGCGTAATCTTCGTCTCGCGGAGGTCTATCGTCTGTGCCAAGGACAAGGCTCTGAGGTCGAGCGTTCCCGTGCCTATGACGGCTCCCTTGACGTTGAACTCCTTCAGGCGCGTAGCCGTTCCGATGGTGATATTACCCACTCGGAAGGCAGGCAGGTGGTCTTCGGTGTAGAAGATGGTCGGCACGGCTTCGAATTTCGTCAGACGGCGACCATTCAAGGTGTACGTTCCTACGCCGTTATTGGCCACCATATCGCCGACGTTGCCAAGCTCGCGGTAATAGTTCAGTCCGAATACGTTCACACCGAGGTCGGAGGCCTGACCTGGGTCTATGTTCATCTCGAAATAGCCGTTGGGCATATTCGTGGCTCCTGGTGCTACGCGGACGTGAGGGTTGATGAGGTTGTTCGTCTCACGGCCTCCCGTAGGATATATCCACTGGTGAGGCACGAGGTGGAACACATAGGCCGACGGCGACGATGAGCCAGGCAGCGCATACTTCTGCATACCGAACGAATCGGTAGCCTCGGCGAGGCCTGTGAGGCCGTTGCGCATACCCGTTGGCGAGAACTCGCCGAAGGCGGCATAGGAGGCCATATACACCAAGCGACGCTTCATAAACTGAAGCTCGGCCTGCAGCTGGTCACCCATGCTCTGCACGATGGGGTGTATGTTACGAATGTCTGAGAGGAAACCTATCAGCTCAGGCAACTCATAGCGTATGCGTGCCGCTTCGTTGAACACGGTCTGCGGGAAGTAGCGCTGTATGTCGAAGATGTAGCGGTTCAAGGCTTTCCATACGCCGCCCATCGTGGCGCTGTCCGAGGAACCGATGCCGCCCGAGAGCGATGCCATGTGCGAGAAGATGTCGCGCATCATGCTCTGGAGGTCGCCCGTTCCCTCCCACATCAGCTCGCAGAGGTCGAAGAGGACGTTGTAGAACCCTTCATAGGCGCAGTTGTCGGGCGTGAGGTCTTCGGCCTTGCTCATGGATTCCTCAGCGGCACGGCTTCCCGTGAACGGGTGCATGCGGTCAAGGAAATACGGTTTCGACTGGAGACCGCTGTTGTCGGTGGCCAGCGTAGTGTCAACATCGTCTTGATGCATCTCGAAGAGGTGCGTCACAGGATCAAGGACGTAGTAGGTATTCTTCGAGCAGTTGTCCGTTCCTGCGATGAAGTGGTTCTGGAAGGCGTAGTGGAACTTCAAGGAGATAACCTTGAAATGAGAACCTATATTCGTCCGTGCGTGCGCTACGATGGCATCGATGACGGCCTTGTTGACGACATCGCTTTGGTTCTTCTGGCCTTCCGTGAGTGCCGCCCATGCCGCTGCCAATGCGCCGCCGTATGGGTCGTTCTCATCGCCGACATACACTCCGTTGGCCATGAGGCCGTAGCGGACATCGATGACTCCGTATGCCGTGCCGTCCCACAGCCCTGCGTCCACCCATTCGCCGTCGGCGAAGTCGTAGCGTTTGAGGATGAAGTCGCCGCTTGCCGTAGTGCCTTCCGCACGGCACCAGTACTTGTTAGCCGTCTTGACGCGCGCCTGAGCCTGCTCGATGCGCTCGCGCTCTTCGGGAGTTGCTGTTGAGATGCTGCGGCTGGCGTAGTCGGCATCCACAAGGAACTCGGCCAGCGTGCCGTTGTAGTGGCGTATGCGGGGCGCGTGCATATACAGGAAATTCCATGCCGCACGGATATAGTTGACGATAGCCGCCTTGGGGTAGCCTTCATCATCCGTTGCGCCTCCGTCCCAGTCGATACATTTCTCCGTGCCGCCACTGGCTGTGCGAGCGTAGAACGCTTCCTCCGATGGGTCGTAGAACACCTTGGCGGGCTGACTGCCGTGAGCCACATCGTCCCACGGAATACGCATATCGGTGAGTGGCTTGTCGTTGTCCGCGCCCTCGATCATGCAGAAATCGGGATGAGCCGACTTGACATAGCCCCACGACGGCTTATCCATCTTGCCCGCACCGAAGGCGCAAGGACCACGGAACACGGCTCGCGTACCGCCCTCCACCTGCGTGAAGAACAGGAACGGCTCGGTATGCTTGGCAACAACCGCACCATCGACGGCCGACTGACAGGTGTTCTCGCCGCAGATGATGGTGTGCAGCTCGTTATAGAGCCAGTTGATGCCGATAAGGTGACTCTGCATCGAGGAGGCGTAGTTAATCTTGTTGACCAGCTTCTGCGCCATGGGAATGCCTGCCGCCACCTGATAGCCGCGGCCACGATACTTGCCGTTGCCGTCGATCCATCCGTCTGGGACGATGATGGAGGTTGCCGTGCCGTGATAGCGTACTGCGCTCTCCGTGGACAGCGGGAAGTTCTTGCCGAGGTAGCCACCCTTGATGCTCCATGCTCCGACCTCGCCCGTTGGCGTGTCGCCGTCCATCCACTCGTAGCTGCCGTCCCATTCGGCGGTGATGGAGCTGTGAAGGTCTGAGGGACTGATGGTGATATTGCCAACCGCGTCGTTAATCTTAATCTGTATATTGTGGTAGTAGTACGTCTTGGCCGTCGTACCCTGCGCCTTCTGCGGTATGCTCTTCGTTTCCCTGCATATCGTTCCCGACAGCTCTGGTAGATAGTTGCCCTGCTGGTCGTAGCGCCACACCTCGATCCATCCCGTCTCGTTCTTGTGAGCATTCTCATGATACGGCTCGTTGCCATGCCATAGGAGGACGTTCTTCTTGATGCCCGTCACGGCACCTTCGCCCGTGATGTAGTCAAGGCCGATAAGCCCCGTCTGCGGGTCTATGATGGCGTTGAGCGCCTTGATTTCGCGCTTCTTGTCGCTGTCGGGGAGTGTGGAGAGGTAGTCCTGAAGGATCTGCTCTGCGGTGAGCGAGTTACGCTCGAAGACGCGGATGCCGTAGATGTCGATGTCTGCGCCGTCCTGTCCTATGACGAAGCCGCCCGTTATCTCGCCCGTCTCAGGGTCGATTTGCACATCCCGTGTGCAGAACTCATCCACTCCTGGGGTATAGACAAGCTCGCGGACGATGACGCCGTTTATGATGACGCGTACCAGCGGGAACGAGCCTTGTGCCGCTGCCGCCTTCTCGGCGGTCGTGAGGGCGTCGCCGTGGGCATTCGGATAGACGGCATTGACGATATTGACGGCGATGTGAGTACGCACGTCTTCCTGCCAGCGGAAATCACATTCCTCATCCTTGTTCCATGAATCTGTCGTGAAGAAGCCCGTCATGGGACGCATACGCAAGCCCAGCCATGTCGAGCCGACCAGTTCGGCGAGGCGCAGGATGGGGTCATCCTCGTTGGTGACGTTCCTCACGCATACGTCAAGTTCGATGGTCAGCGACTGATTGGGGCTGCTGTGCAGCAAGGCGAGAGGGTTGTAGCCTATCTTCAACGTCCTGCCGGCAGGCACGCGGAGGCAGGCTTCGCCGCTTTCATCCTTGACATAGCCATCCTCCGTACCTAATCGGAAGTTGTCCCATGTCGAAGCGACTACGGCAGACGTATTCTTGGCGTTAACGATGGTCTTCGGGTTGGCCTCGTCATTGCTGCGCTGCTTGGGATTCAAGAGGAAAGTGGCTCCCGCCGTGGGCTGGAAGCCGCCCGTATTATCGACGCGGACATATATGTTGCCGCTGCCCGTGCTCTCGAGCAGGAAGTCTATCGTGCCGTCTGCTCGCGTAGCATGTAGGAAAGCCGCTAAGGCTTCGCCGTCTGCCTCGATCTCTACCGTCACGTTCAAGGGGTACACCGTACCGGGCGCAGGGCTGGCGAAGATATTGGCGTAGGCGGTCTGAGGCACGGTGATGATGCTGCTTGCCGAATTGGTAAGGAGGAATGACATCGGTATCGCAGGCCCTGTGTTTGCCACCACGTCGCCGACCCGTGCAGGGGAATAGACGGCATAGCGCAACAGCTGCGACTGGACGAAGTTCTCGGTGGACAGCAGTTCTTCGTCGCCCACCTTCGTTAACGTCTGCTGGATGAGCAGTCGCGGCTCCATGACGTGTTCATCGTTGGTCTTTACGACCATGACCTGCGTAGCGAGATGCACGCTCTCCAGCTCTCCTACGGTGGAGTTGCCCGCCGACAGCCAAGCCTCGCAGGTCTTCACGCCGTGGGTGAGCAGTCCGTAGGCCGACACCTCGGGCAGGGAGAAGGATGCGGTGGTCTGCGCTGCCGTGAGGCTCTGCGAGGTCTCATACGTTCCGAGACTCCCCGTCACCTTCAAGTGGAGCGTGCGCTGTACGGAACCTCTTACGGTGTATTGCAGGGCGAGCGCCGAGGGATTGATCATCGGCTCGTGCCATGCCGTTGACATCTCCAAGGCGAGCGACACGGAGTTGATGGTGAGGATGAGCGGCGTAGAGGTAATCGTATCGCCGTTGTTGTCGTAGCTGGCACGCAGGCGGATATAGTTCGCGCTGCCCTCTACGAGCAAGCCCTTCAAGTCGAGCGTGATGGGGAAGCCTTCATCGTCCATCGAGGCCGAGATGGTCTGACGGCTGACCTCGGTGTAGGTCGTTCCGTTGACACTGCGCTCCACGGTCAGCACGCCGTAAGCCGAGATGTACTCCTGCGTGCTCATCATACCGTTGATGTAGATGGCATTGAAGCGCAAAGGTACTTCAAAGCTGTCGCCGTCCTTCATGAGGTACTGCGTAGAGGTCGAGCGTGACGTCCTCAGCTGTGCGACGTAGGAATCGGACTGCACCGCCGAGATGGGGAGCTGCCGCCTTGCGATGTAGTTCTCCAAGGTGTTGTCGGCATCCCACTCTTCGGCATCGCCCTTCGTGGCGAACAGCAGGAGGTAGAAGTAATTGCTGTCCGAAGGTCTGTGCCAGCGAAAATCGCCTGCCTTGGTCGTTCCAAGCGAGGAGAGCACCGACTTGATGAAGCGCTCTACCTCTGCCTTGTTGACACCCCATTCCGCGCCTGCAGGGACGGGAGTGCCGTAGATGGTGGTTGCACTGTCTGCCGTACCTCCCCATGCCTGGGCGAGCGTCGTGAGCAGATTGGTGCCTGTGATGGTTACTTTCTTTGCCATAATATGTGTCGTTGTGTACGTCTATACGTGTAAGCCGATGCGACTGGACGTGTGAGCCCCTACGTCCTAACGTGTGTCACCAAGGGTCTGAATGATACCACGCCTCGGAATGAAACCACGCCGTAAGGGATTCCCATGCGGCGAGTAACATCATCATTAGTCTGCGTCTGAAGCTGCTCATAGTCGTTACGTTGTTGGTTCCCACCCTGCGAAGAGGGCAAGGTTGTTCTCGATTGATACCTCATACGTCCAGCCGTTCTCGAAGTCCGGCTCCTCCATCCACCGCACGCCGCTGGGAAGCGAGAGGGTGAAGTTGTCGCCATTCACGGTGAAGCGCAGGCAGTACTCATTGCGCTTGCCCATGTAGGTCATCTGCGAGAAGGCGACATAGAGCGATTGTACCATACCCCACCGATTCAGGCGGTTAGGCATAATGGTGACGGGCGACTGCTCCGTGCCTGCTTCCGCCTGCTGCACTACCGTATTCATGCCGTTGAGGGCGGTCACGGTGTTGCCGATGGTCTCTACGGATTCGTTCAGATCGTCAAGCTCGTCGGCGTGCTCGTTGACGGTCAGTTTGATGCTGTTGACCTCTTGATGAGTCCAAGGGTCGCCAGCGCGTTTCGTTGCGTATGTAAGCTTTTCTGCTGCCATGGTGTGTTATGCTAAATAATCGTAATCTAAGACGTAGGGGAATCCGTAGCCTCGGGCGAGCTGGAAGTCAAGGGTGTAGTCGAAGCCTTCGTGATGGTTGGTGTCCTTGAAGCGCGTTGCACGAGCGGTGTGCATGAGCCGCAACAGGTCGTTGGCGTGAATCCTGCCGTTCGCGTCGCCGTATTTCTCGCGCAGGTCGGCGAATCCGGTACCCTTCAAGGCTTCCCAGTCGCTCTTCAAGAGACGTACTGCGATGCCGTAGCCGCTGCCATTCGGGTCTTTCGTGCAGCCGCCGAAGCGGAAGGATATTTTGTTTGTGTCTGCCATTATGATACCTCTGCTGATTCAACAATCAAGCCTCCGATGACCTTGTAGGTTTTGTCTCCTATCGTGATGGAGAGTGGGTTGTTATGCGTGCCTGCGCCTCTGTATAGGTGCTTGACCCATGTTCCGTCTTCTTTGACGTATTCACGGATATAGAAACGCTGTACGCGCACACCATAAGGAGATATGGTTGCAACAGCCTTTGTCTCTGGATTTGCACCAGCGGGCGCACCTGGATTCTCTGGACTCGTACCCCTGAGATGCAAGTAGCTTGAGCGAACATTCCCCCACGCTGCTATTGCCTCTCCATTGTCACCTTCTTCTGGATATTCAAGATATTGCTCTCCTTCCGTAAAGCCATGATGGGATAGGGCTTGTAGCCGAATATTTCTTTCTTCCGAATCACTATCTTTGAATGCTATCCCTGTGATAGAATCTTGCCCGAGAGTGGTAGGCATATTGCCTGTGGTCATTGTCAAGACTCCGCTTGTATTATCCCCGTTGTCAAGGTCGAGTTGGTCGGCGTGAATCTTCACAAAGCCAGTGTAACCACCTTGGCCGTCAGGTTCACAGATGGTCTTAATAGCTGCCAATGCCATGTCGCCTCCTTCACCTGTCGCCTGAGACATCAACATAGCAAATGTCTTTGCCGTCAATATCTGTGAGGCAAGGCCGTAGGAGCCGTCATCGCTTGTGCCGAATATCGCATTAACAATATGGTCGCCGAAATTCTCCATGACACCGCCAACACCATCCTGTACCTTCTCCCACTTCGAGCGATAGCCATTGTACACATAAACGTCCACGCCGCCGTAGATCGTCTTATTGGTGAACCTGTCAAGGAAGCTCATGCGGGAATAGCGTACATCGTAGTTCTGAGGCTCGTTGCCCGCTGATGGCATGGTCGTGTACACCTTGAACGAGGTAAAGCCCATATCCTCTATCGCTGCCAGCGGAGTGCGCAAGTCTTGCAGGCTGGCGTTATCATCCGTATTGGTGATGTTCGTTTTGCCATGCCAATGGATTGTCCCGTAGACTCCTCCGACCGTGCCCTCATACCACACATCTTCATTGGTGTAGCCCGTAGGCTGGGTGGCCGAGATGAACACCTTGAACGACTCTGGCGTAGTGCCGCCGTTCCGCAAGTCAAACTCCCATTCCACCAGCGAGCAGAAGATGGTGGCGAAGTCGGCGAATTTGTCCGTGATATTGCTGAGATACGTTCCGCTTGATTCCGGCTGTTGCCAGTCGGTCTCGAAGTCGGCTGCTGTATCTCCAACCAAACGCGTAGTCTTGCACACCCAAAGCTCATTAGATGACGTGTCGAGCCATATATCACCTATTGTCCAAGGCAAGGCTGGGCGCGTCCCGCTGACTGTTACCTTTGCTCCCTGTGCGGGTTGCATAGCTGCAGAGGCATCGTCCTGCGCCTTCTTGACAAGGGCGTTCTCTGCCGCAGAGCGGGCGTTGTAGAATGCCGTCCACAGGTCGTTCCATGTGCTTGCGGTGATGTTCTCCGTGCGGTTCTTGTATGTATCGAGCCATGAAGGATAAGTAAAAACACCCGTGTCCGACCATGGTATGCCTCCGTTGAGGAACGTACCGATGGCGCAGAGGCTGCTACGGTAGGCATTACCCTCCGTCGTGAGACTCATGGCCGTACAGCGCTGACACGTTCTCCGCATGTCTTCGACCATGCCCTTGAACTCGCGCTTGATGGACAGCTTCTCCGTAGGGTCAAGCTTGCTGTCTGAGGCCATATCGGATATGCTGTCGAGGGCTTCCTTGGCCTTCTGGTCAACGAGCTGCTGCAAGGCCGTCATGGAGGCATCGAGGGCGTTGACCTTGGAGCGGTAGCCCTCCGGCGTAAGTTCGTAATCTGCGAGGACGGTGGATTCGGACAGGTCTTCGAGCCATTCGGGAGCAACCGTGCCGTCCCAAAATCCTGCTGACGAAGGTGCTGACATACCATTGATCATTCCGAGGTAGTCTTCCATCGCGCCGTTCATGGCGCTCCACGACAGGCCGTAGGTGTTGGCCAGCGAAGAGAGCTTGCCGTACTCGGCGCAGTAGTTCTTCCAGGCAAGGTAGAGTCGCTGCTTCTCTGCACCGCCCGTGATGATGCCGTCGCCCGCTACATCGGCTATCTTCTCCAATGAAGCGAGGGTGTCGAGGTCGGTGATACTCTCCCATCCATATACGGTAACGCCTTCGACGGTTTCCTTCGACCATTTCCACGCCCTGCCGCCCGTACTTGCAGGCTCGCGGTTCTCGTTGTAGAACATATCGCCGAGGTGGAGTTCCTTGTCGCCATCCGTCTGCCATTCGCTGGCGGGGTAGTTGCTGGTCGTGGGGTCAGCGATGCCGTACCATATCAGAATAGACTGGTCGGTTTGCTGCTCGATGTTACGCACATCGACGGCGAGCCCGGCCACGGAGTCTTCGCTGTCCTTGATGCGCTTGTTCAAGGCTACTACGCCGCGATGTCCGCCTGCCTTGGCCAGTGCATCCCATTGTTCCTGCGACATGGTGGCCACCTCACGCTCGCCCTCTTCCTTCTCGCCCGTAGTGCCTCCGTTGCCCGTGGTATGAGCTGACTCCACCTTGTCGATCATCGTGGAGAGAAGACCCTTCGGCTCGAAGTTACCGCGCGTTATCTGTACCTCGCCTGTCAAGAGGTCGGTACGCTTGCTCGTGATGAAGCCGTCGGCAGTCTGTCCTGCATCCGTGGAGCCGTTGAGCTGATCGTCCATGATGATGACGGCGCTGCCGTGTGCCGTCTGCGTAGAGGTCTGAGGCGTGGTGGCGTTGGAATAGTAGTGTGAGGCTTCCGTTGCTCTCGCAAGGAGGCGTGCCTGAGCTTCCTCCATGCAGCCGTCCGGCAAGGCGATATTGACAAGATAGACGAGGTTCCCTTCAACGGGCTTGATGGTGTCGTTAGGAAGCAGAGTGCAGCCGTCGGCGTTGATGATGATGCGGTACTCACCTGCCTGAGCTACGAACTTATGCTGCTGGTCAAGAACGTCATCGCTCTCCCATTCGGGCGTGCTCGCCTTGAAATGTACAAGCTCGAACTCACGTCCGGCAAGAGGTGAGAAAGCAGAGGTCTTGTCCTGCACGCCGTCGAGCGGGTCGGTATATGGGACAAAGCGCAGACGAAGCACTGTGCCGTCTATGATGAGACTCTCGATGTTTGACTGGTCGATGGTCACGCCGTCGGCACTGGTGAGGGTGATGTAGTACTTCTTATAGGTCAGCTTATTGTCATTGCCGTCCGTGATGTATTCACCATCCTCGTCAAGCAGATAGCATTCCCTCTCCCTTACATTGGTGATACGCATCAGCACACGGGGGAAAATGTCGTCGAATATCATCACCTTCTCGAAGATACCATCCTCGTCGCCAATGAAACTTCCTTTGGCATCGCCGCCAGCCTTGGCCAGCATGAGACGCTGTGTGACGGCGGCGTATTCTGTACCCTGCAGGGTTGTGACCTGCTTGGCCATGTTCTTCGTGCCTCCGAAGACATAGATCTTGTCGTAATACTCGCTCGAAAGATACGTCTCGGGCACACCGATATGGAAACCCGTGCCGTCGAACCACAGCGTAGCACCGAGAGCATCAGCCACCTTCTGCGCTGCACCCTTGATGTAATCGCCGTCGAAGGCCACGGAGATGAGCATATCAGAGAGTGATTCTTCGAGCGTCACGCCGTCCATCTCGGCAACCAGTGTGCCAGCATAGCCAGTATAGTTGAACGTGAACAGACTGCGTGTCTTCGGCTCGCCGTCCTCTTCGTAGGTGTAGGTGCGGATGAAGAGCTTCTTCGATAGCTTGACGTAGTTCTTGTTCTTCAAGCGGAGGTCGTAGCGGTATGTGCCGTCGCCGTTGTAGGACGGGACGTAAGGTGTGTCGAGGATATAGCCTTCGATCTCCGTGCCGACCTTGAAGCCGCCGCCAGTGGCGCTGACCCAACTCAGCTGAAGACTGCCGCCGTCGTTGATGTTGAACTCTTCAACGGCGCTTTCAAACTGCACATTAGAGCCTGTAATGATGGCGGCTTGTGCGCCGATGGCTTGTAAATCGTTTATCGTCATGACTGGAGGTTTTTAGGGATTCCTATTGTACCTGTCTCGTAGCGTATATCGGGACGCGGCTCTTCAAGGGAAAGGATGAACTTGGCCATCTCACAGCGGAACTGCGAGAACTGCTGGCAGTCCACATACTTCAAATGGTACACCGTCGATGGGTCAACGGCGTGCTTCACGCGGATATAACCCGCATCGAGGACCTGGGACACGAAAGCCTTGTAGCGCGTGAGGAAGGTCTCTTTGTCCGGCGCGAGGATATGTACTTCGAGCGACAACTGACGCACCTCCTTCCTGTCTGGGTAGGAGAGGGTGTTCGTGCCGTGCTGCGTGATGAGTGCCGTTGTAATGCCGCTCTTATTGCCCGCAGGCGTTAACAGCCGCGAGAGAGCGCCGTCGGACAGCGAGAGGCCGTAGGTCGTGTAGGCATCTACCCACCCGTCCACGGCACCCGCGAGGTTGACCGTGTTCGTGGTCTTGATATAGAATTGTGCTGCTGGCATAGTAGTGATGATTATAGTCGTGATAGCTTTCCGTCGATGCTTGAGAGCCGAGCGCCGAAGTTTTCGAGTATCTCGCGGTTGGAACGCTTGATGTCAAGGAGGTATTCGTTGCCGATGGCCATGAGGCCGCGCATCTCCAAGATTACGGGGTTGTCTGGACTTGTGAGGCTTCCCATCGTCTGCAAGGTGGCGAGTATCTGCTGACGCACTTGGTTGCCCTGTTCCGTAGCCATGAGGATGCCCATGTTCGTACCGAGGTACTGATCCATCTGCTCGAAGGTCGCCTTGTCGCTCATGTTCATCGTGGCCGACTGGTCCTGATAGGTCTTGTAGCCCATCAGCACCTTCCACGTTTCGGCACGTACCTTGGCCTCCTCGCCGTAAGCCTCGATGGAATCCTGCAGCTTCCGCGTCTCGCGGGCTATGTCCTCCTGCGTATAGTCCTCGTTGCCCTCGATTGCGGCCATACGCTTCGACCATTCCTCCATCCTCTCGTCATAGTCGTAGAGGACGCGCTTGTCGATAAGGTTCTCAAGGAGTTCCTTGTTGACGTTGGCCACGAAGTTCTTGAAGTCGCCCTCGCTGTCCATCAGCTGTGAGAGCAGCATGGAACGTATATTCGCCAGCGGGCTGCCCTGAATCGTCTCGCCCACGGTCTCGAAGGCTTCGTTGATGGTATCGATGGCGGGCTTCACCTCGTCCATGGCGGCTACCGCATCGTTGATGGCGGGCGTCACCTCCTGCATCACGCTCTCTATGGTAGCGCCCGGCTTGGCTACGGCAATGTTGTACACCTCCTGAATCCTGTCGAGGAACGGTTGCAGGGTTTTCTCCACGACGAGCTTCTTGACGAGGTTCGTCAGCAGCGTCTTCCCTATCTGCTTACCCCAGTCCTCGGCCTTGGTGTCCATGTCCATCAGCGCGGAAGTCCATGCATCGCCCATATCCTTGAACGTGGTATCGCTCATGTCCTCAATGACCTTCTGCGTGTCGCGGATGGCATGCACGTTCTTCTCAATGGCGGCATAGAGCTCCTGCAGCTTCCTCTGCGCCTCTTCGATTTCGCGTGCATCGCCGGAGGCTATGGCTTCCTGCAGCTCCTGGGCTACGGCATCTATCTTCGCCTTGTTCTTGTCATTGGAGACGATGTTGCGTATCATCTGCTCGGCGAGCGTCTGGCCGATTTGCTTCCCGAAGCTCTCTGCCGTGGAGTCCATATCCATGAGGGATGATACGAGGCTGTCGCCGAGCGATGAGAACGGGTTGTCGCTTTCGCTGTTCACGGTCTTGCTGACATCCAAGCCGAGAGCTTTCATAATCTGCCTTACGGCTTCCTGCAGCTCCGGGTATCTGTCCTTGATGGCAGCGAGAGCCGCCTGCACGGACTGGTCACCGAGCACGGTGGATATGCCGCCGCCCTTCTCCGTAAATGCACTGTCCATGGCTGTCTGCAGGGTGTCGAGCAGCGGCTGTATCTGCTTCGCCACAAGGAGCTGCTCGATTATCCTGCGCGCCATCGTGCGCCCTATCTCCTCACCCCACGCATCGGCATCCTTGTCCATATCCATGAGGGCAGAGACGAAGGAATCATCCATATCCTTGAATGTGGTGTCACCGACTGCTTCTTCTACCTTCCTCAGCTTCTCGGCGAACTTCTCCGCAGATTCAGCTTCGGCTTCCCGCACCTCTACGGCTTCGTCAACAAGTGCCTGCAGGCGGTGTTCGCGGTCCTCGTCGGCCAACGTAGCGTCGTTGAGGATGTCGGAGTATCGCTGCTGCCAGTCCTCGAGCCAATCGTTGAAGGTATCAAACGCCGCCAATGAGCCATCAGCGTTCTGAATTTGCACTTTATTTCCGAGTACCATCTTCTCGATGACATCGCTGATCATCTTCGACTGCATACTCTTCTTGAAGTTCTCAGCGCCGTTCTCGAGGTCGGTGAGGGAATCGAGTATATCGTCCTTCAAGTCCTCGAAGGGCTTGGCCAGCTTTTCCTCAGTCTCGTCAGTAAGCCCGAAAGCATCACGAAGCTGCTGTGTCGCTTCCTTACCGCCTGCCACGTACTTCTCGATGGCTTCGATGTAAGGCTGTACGGCACTTGCCTTCTGGTCCGGCGTAAGCTCGGTATTGCTCATGATGTCGTTAATGGACTGCATGGCATCCGTTATGTCGCTCTTGTCTTCCTCGGTCAGGAAACCCTCCATGAACTGAGCGATGATGTTCTCCTTGAAAGAACGACCCCATTCTTCGAGGGTGGTATTTGTATCGGAAAGCGAAGATACAAGAGAGTCTATAGCATCATTAACCTCATTCACACCTCCTGCGACCGTTGATGTTATAAGCCCCATATCCTTGAAAGCATTAACGACGGATTCTATAGCGGGCGTTGTCGCATAGAACTGTCCCTTCATACCGGCTACTACCAACGATACGGATTCAGCATAGGCTTCTTGTGATATGTCACCACGAAGAACGGAATCCATGAGATTCTTAAGCTCTTCCATATACGGCTCAACCACATTAAGCTTAATCATGCTCTGGATAAACTCGTTGGCTATATTCTTAAACGTATCGGAAGCTATATCGTCGAATGCTTCAAGCGCATCTTTGCCGCTGTCCAGATATTCCCATATAGCACTTGTGAAGTTTTCTACAAGTGGAGAATATAAATCCTCCACGTATTGCTTCAACTCTTCGTAGTATTTATTCTTTTCCTCTTGCAGTTTTGCGAGGTGATCCAATATCGCCTGCCCGTCGCCGACGAGCTTATCCCCCCAATTCTCCATGAATACCTTATAGGCATCCAAATCGATGTTGCCTTCCTCGTCAAATAGGTCAAGCCCGGTCTTTTTCTTTAAGAATGTTTGCACACTCTCAACTTGCTGTGCTTCCGCACCCCAAAGACCCAAGAAACCGGCTTTAGCCTCTTGAGTCTCTACGAATATATTGTTAATGGCTGATTTACGGTTGAATATGGCATTGGCGCTATTCATGAAGGGTTCCGTAATCAGGTTGTTGAACAAACCTGCCATCTTCGGCATATATCCAACCACTTCCTTCTCTATGGCATTGCGGTACAAATCTACTATCCCAGATGACGCTTGCAGTTCACTAAGCATCTTTTGGTAACCTTTCGCGTTGAACCATTCTTCCTGCGCTTGCCTTGCACGGATAACGGCAAGACCATATTCATCAACAGCTTTTGTGGCTGTATATATTTCTTTTTGCAATTCCTTTATCTCTTCCGTATAACCCTCGTATAAGGAATTGAATTTCTGCATCATTTTGATACCGAGGGTAATCAGTGTAAGAATAATGCTTGCTTCATCCAGCCCTCTCAGGGCGTTAGACGCCGCTTCCGCAACGCTCTCTATCTGCTCGATGGATTGAACGACAACATCTACGACTTCGGTAATAAAGCCGATGATCTCTCCCTCTACGCCACCTATGACATTGCCAACTTCCCTCAACGAGCCGTTAAGCTGGCTTACGCTATTCAGAGTTTCTGAGATTGTCTTATTTAGCTTGTTACCAGCACCCGTTTGTTCATCCTGCGCCTTACGTACTTTCTTGGAAGCTTCGGTGTGTTTTTTCTCCGCTTCATTCAATTTATCCTTTGCTTCCTTTAGGTCTTTGACCGATTGTTCGTATTTCTTTGTGCCTGGTACGGCATTTGTGGCCGCTATTCCCGCTGCATGAGCATCGCTTTTAGCCTTTTCAAGCGCTTCTGATGTCTCCTTTAACGCTGCTTTAGCCGCCTTGGTGTTGGCCAGCGCTTCATCATATTTCTTGACGGCTTCTGCCATGCTCTTGAATGGGTTGCGACTGCGGATGGCCTCCTGCATCTGCTCGATGGCATCGGTGTACTGTTTCAAGTCCTGCGGGTCAAGGTTGCGTCCTGCGGATTCCTTGACGCGCTCGAACTCGCCGATGAGATATTGAAGCGTCTCGGTCGATGTGTTGTTCAAGTCCTCGAAGGCACGGGTGTATTCGGGCATTTCCTGCAGCTGCCTGAAAGAGAGGTCGGCCTGCGCCTTGGCACGGTCGCGTGCCGCTTCGGCGAGGGACATCTGCAGGTTCTTAACCGATTCCTTGTCGCCAGCTTTCTCTGCTTCGACGATAGACTCATTAAACTGCTTCACCTTATCGGCATAGTCTTTGTCTATCTGCTGCTTCTTTTGGACGTATGACTGATGCTCTCTGATAAGCGCACGTGCCCTTTCCTTCATCAAGCGGATTTCCTCGGCGTTAGCCTTGTCGAGCTGCGCTTTGATGGTCGCTTCTTGGTCAGCCGTGAGCGAGGTTCCAGCCCACCCTCTGCTGCCTTTCTTTGTCTGCGAATACTTCTTGCCTGGGTTCGCGGCTTCGTAGGCTTTCTTGTCGGCTTCATAGTTGGCCTTGCGCATGGCATCGGCCTGCTGCTTTATCTGCTGCAGGCGAAGTTCGTGCTGGTGCTTCTCCTCGGCACGCTCTCTTGCGCCGTCATCCTCGATGGCGGATATCCTCGCCTCTTCCTGTGCGTTCTTACGGTCTTGAAGTTCCTTCTCCTGACGTTCGAGCTGTTCAAGCTGCTGCTGGAAGAGCGCATCAGCTTGCTGCAGTTCCTTTTTCATCTCTGCGGCAGCTGAAGCACCCGACTTATCAGGTTTATTGAAGCGTCCCTCCATACGTTTGAGAAAGCGTAGCTGGTTCGCACGCTGGCTCTCGATGTTTAGCGCTTCGGCCTCGGCCTTTTGTACGGCATCCGCAGTAGCTTTATCCGTGTCGGATAGTTTAGCTCTTTCCTTCGCTATTTCTGCATCCTCCCTTGCTATGGCGACCTTCTGGTCATAGAGTTTATTGGTGAGCTCAGTAGCCTTCTTGATGGCTGCTGCACGTTCGGATTCTTTGAGCGAGTAATCATAGGCCTTAGCGCGTTCCTCGTTAATCTCCTTCTGTAGGCGGGCTTCTTCAACAATGAACTTATTTTTCTTCTGCCACTGATTATTCTCACGGTCTTGCAGGGATGCAGCTTCGTCCGTGTTCCTGTTCCATACCCAACCAAGTGCAGCTCTGCTCATTTTAGAGACAATTCCTACTTTTCCTCCAATGAAACTAAGAAAGTCACCAACTGCGCCGCCTCCAAGTTTGCTAAGCGACTCGAAAACGGAATCCACTTTACCGAGGAAGCGTTCAACGGCTCCAGCGGCATGGTCAAAGGCAGAGAACAGGGAACGCCCTGCGGCGCTGGCAGCGTCTTTGAGGTTCTCGAGGCGCTGTTTGTACTTTGATGTCACGAGGTCAAGCTGCTCCTGTCCTTCGACAGTGCGGCTCATAGACCAGGTAAGGTACTCGTAAGCGGCAGCTACTGCGCCAAGGAACCACAGCCAGCCGCTGCTCATAAGCTTGCTGACCATCGATGTGAGCGAGGCCACGGAAGAAGCAGCTTGACCTACAGGGCCGGGGAGTGAGCTTGCGGCGCTGGCCATCTCATTGATGGAAGCTGCGGCCTCCTTGTTGCTGACAGAAGCATCTTTTGTTGCCTTAGAACTTTTGGAGGTCGAAGACGTGCCTTTCTCTTCAACATCGCCTCTCTTCTGCAATGCCTCCGTTACTTCCGAAGCAGTAACGCCGTACTTCTTCATTATCCTCTCCTCTTCCTCCAGCTCCTTCTGAGCTTCATCGATGGACATCGTTGCCCTGTCGTGTTCTTCTCGCAGCTTCGCTATCTCGTCTGCACATTGCATGGCAGCTTCGGAGAGCTTCTTATTCGCGCTTGCAAGTCCCTCCGTCCTTTCTTCGGCATTGGGCAGCTTGTCGAACTTGCCGCTGAGTTCATCGATGGCCTTCGCTGTCTTCTTTAATTCGGAGCGAATATCGTTAAGTCCGTTTACAAGCGGGCTTGTATCTATACCTGTTGATATATGCAGTTCTGCCATAGTCGTATGATGTTATTTATTGATGCGTAAACCCCTGCCCGCGAGCATTGAAGAGAGCTTGTCGATGGCACTTGGATCGTCTGCATTGATGATGTTCTTGCTGACGTTGTTCGGGAGCTGTTTGAGCTCTTCGTCGGTGAGGTATATATTCGTCACCTTATCGGCGAGCATAAGCCGAAGGTATGAGTAGCCATGCTCGAAGAGTATCTCATCGTCCGAATATCCCATTTCCTTCAACTGCCCAATGAATGAGCCGAAGATCGACACACCGCCAAAGGTCATGCTGCCCTTGTTTTCCTTAACATCCAGCACAGACTTCATCCGTTCGCGCTCGTCCTTGATTCCGAGGTAGTCCATCAACGCCTCAGTCCTATCTGAGGTGAGGATATGAAGCAGCATAGTGGCCGCGCCATCATCCTCAAGTTCCTGCCTGAACAGTTCGCGCTGCCTGTTGATGGCGGCATTATTGAGGACGGAAACACGGGTGTTAGGCATAGCGTGCACGGCGAGGATGTAGTGACAGCGCTCGCGGTTGGATCTCACTATATGTAGAATCTCCAGATACGGATTGAGCTTCGCCAGCACACCGTTGAAGCCGAGAGAACGGATATGCCGCTGCAGAAGAAGCGTCTTAGCAAGGGTGTTGGGATATAAACGGAAGTTACACGAACCGAGCGAAAAGTCAGTCGGCCTATCGAGCAATGTGTCGATAAGCTGCTGTTCGAGGTCGCTCTTTTCTTTCGACTTTTCCATAGGTCTCGGAGCGGGAATCGAACCCGTGCCTGCGCATTAACCGTGCGCCGCTCTACCTCTGAGCTATCCGAGACACAGACCACTATTGTACCCGTGGTCTAAAGGGTTAAGACAGGGTGTAGTACGTCACACCCTCTACGGGAGCGGTGTCCCAAGAGTGGATGTACACGTTACCGTTCTTGATAAACCAGCCGAGAGCCTTTGGGTTCTTTTCAGAATAGCCGTCGCTGGACGTTGAGACAGCCGTGTAGGTGTCACCTGCGGTGTGCTTCTTGATGTCCACATCGTCGAGGTTGCCTTCGGAGTCGGTGCTTCCCTTGGTCTTGTAATAGTAGTGGCCTACCAGACCGTCCTTGGAATCCTGCTTCAGGGTCTTCTTGCAGGAGCAGTCTTTCAGCTCCGCATAGACGGCGCCCACGTTCTTCGGGATGATGGCGATGTCGCCAGCGTCCTCAACATAGCCGGGTGTGAAGTCGTCGCCATCCTCGAGGCGTCGGTCAAACTCGATGATGTACTTGTCGGGGCGTACCTTGCGGCCTTCGGCACGGCCACCCTCAACGAGGGCTTCTTCTTCCTGGCCCTCATCGACGCTCAGAGCTGCGGAGCTGTCCACGATGTCGTCGTGAGTCTCGGCACTACCGCCATTGGAGGGGGTGAACTTGGAAGTACACTCGCCCCAACCTAAAATCTTTCTTACTGCCATAATTACTCGTTATTAAATTTATACAAAAGTTTGTTATTGATGACGTGTTCATCCTTACCGTTGACAGGCAATATTCGCTGACTGTCGAGTTTATACATGAACCCGTCACCGAATCCTGATTTTAAAGCATTCTCACAGATCTTTGATAGAAGTGAGGTGCGAGATACGTTTTCAACTGATTCACCGCCGTTGTTGATGTTGGGAACATAGACGTTTACGTTGACAAAACATTCCTGTATCTGCGCGTTCTTGCTGGCAAGCACAGATATAATACAGTCTTCAACCTTTGACCCTATTCTACGCGGGATGATTTGAACTGCACCGCTGATGGCCGTCTTGATTTCGGAAGCCGACACAATAGCGAAGAAATCCTGTCTTATTTCAACGTCAGTTTTCATACTTACTGAGTACTTCGTTTATTCGTTCCTTTAGCAACCTTGTGATATTGGATTGTACGTATAGCTGGCCTTGTGCAAGCACGGACTTTCCTTCGACAGCCTCGACATATACGGCATATTTTTCTCCTGCCACAATGATAAGACAGAAATCTTTGTCTGCATATTCTTCTGCCAGCTTTCTCGCAAGCTCGCGTCCCTTGGTAGCGCCTTCCGCTCCGTTCAGGACTGCTTCAAAGCCAAATTCATAGATGATGCTACCCTTGCGGGCGACGACACAACCAATCGAAGACCGAAGAGCGCCAGTCTGATCGAGCCAGTCGCTCATTGTACCATCTCGGATTCCCGTGACGACATCTCTTCCAACTTCGGAATAAACCTCAGCTATAGCGGATTCTATGTCTTCGTTTACGCTGCCGACGAGTGTTAACACCCTATCGATTGACGCTTCTGGAATCCTCATACCCATAGACGCGCATTCAAGAGGTTCCTTACAAACCCGATTACTTCAAATTGCTTGTCATTCTCGATCTCTCCGTCCAATCCGAAAAGCCGTACCTTCTCTCCAATCGAGAACAACCTGCAATCCTGATTAAGGTAGATGGAGTATGAATAATTATACGCCTTGCCGTCATTAAAACGGACTTGCGAAGCGGAGCCGTTGGGGACGATGCGGCATGGCAGCTCAACAACACTCTCGGTATCTGGCTGCGGTATGCCGTGCTCGTCAAAGCCTCCTGCTACGAAGGTGACAACTTGAAGCTTATGCGGTCTGAAATCGAACATTAGTAGAACGTTATTTTGGGTCGTTCGTCGATTGGATCTTCTCCTATTTGACGGTAAAGCCTGTTTGCCTCATTCAAGAGGTCTTCACGGCTGGCCTTGGATATTGACATACCGCCCTCGGATACGCTTGCCGGGAAACGAAGAATCTGACGTATGCAGTCTGCCGTAGCACCCTTGAACTCGGGCGAATCCATAATCTCCTTAGTGCATTTGCCGTCTTTCAGACCTCGCCTTGTCATTACAAATGAAAAGAAATCTTCTGGCAGCGGATATTGCACTTGTGCCTTTAGTGCGGCTGTTACAGTCAAGTCGGACATACTCCTAATTCATTTTAGAATGTAGTTTGAATTTCGGATTGTCAGAGTGTCGGAGTGTCGTAATCGCCTGCTTGCATTACTATTGGGAGGCGCGAGTTTTGCTGCTTCATAGCTAAATGCGAAGCCGTTGGTGAACCATGCAGTGGTCAGCTTGGGAGTAGGAACGCCTGCGACGCTCTTCACCTCGCCGGCACTAACCAACACCATGTCGCTGGCCGTGTTGACCACGTTCACGGTCACGTACTCCACCGAAGGAGCCTCGATGGCGGTGATGTCGGGCACGCTGAAAAGGGTCTCTGACTTGACTTCGGTAGCTGCGCTACCTACGTCGCTCGCATAGGCCGACATTGTGAGTACGGCCATCATTGCACAAAAAATAAACTTCTTCATTGCTTAACGGGTTTAATTATTGATGAATGAATGAAGGGAGGGCGGCGAACCGCCCAGCCCTTTAGAGAGCAGCCTTCAAGGTTGCGAGGTCGAAGTTCACAATCTTGTTCGGTGCGGCAATCTGCGGAATCCACTCGGCGGTGTACTCCATGTAACGACCGTTCTTGTCGCGGTAGTTGCTGATGAGCATCTGACCGTTATCGTTTCCGACAGGGCGATAAGTGCGGCCTTCCACGGGGTCGGTGGCCTCATACGGGGTGTGATGGCGCATCCAGCCGATGTTGTCGGAACGGAGCAGCGTAATACGGTCATCCGCATAAATCTGCTTATTGGTGCCGTCCTGCTCTTCCACATAGTCCTCCTTGATTTCGATGGCAGGAAGACCGATACCAGTGAACACCTGGGAGGCCATCTGAGACGTGATGAGACCTCCAGCCAGCATGAACTGATTCTGAGAGAGTATCATCTTGAACGTCTCGCCGAACTCCGAAGAGCCGATGATGTACTTGTTGAAGGTGCCACGGGTCATGATCATCTTCTCGAATACTCCGTACTGAGCACGAAGCTTCTGAATCTCACTCTGAATGTACAGAATGAACTTCAGTTTACTGTCCACGATGGCGTCTGCAGCAGTGGGAGTGATGAACTTGAAGGGTAGGGAGATGTCAAGCAGCTCTATGCCGTCGGCATTGTCCTTGTTCTTGACGGTGGCTGCGCCGGTCATAAGGAGAGAACCGACAACAATATCCATACGCTTGTGGGGAGCGAGGATGATCTGACGGTAATCATCAGCAATGTAGTTGATGATTTCCGTCATAGCTGCCTGCTGATCTTCGGTTTTTGCCTCGTTGAACTTGTCGATGAGGTCTTGCAGCTCAGACAGACGCTCGACATCCATTTGGAACGCATCGCCGAGGTAGGCGATTTCGCCGTAGCCGCTTCCGAGTGACTTGCGCTCGCGGATCGGTTTCTCTCCGTAACGGGAGTTGATCGAACCAGCTACAACACCTGTGACAGTGCCGAGGTAGTCCTTGAATACGCGGGTGGAAGTACGACGGAAGGTGAGATACTGCTGCCAATAGATACGGTCGAGCCCCTGCTGGAGAACACGATCGATAGTGGCTTGCACCACATCGGGGTCGTTGAATAATGTCTGAATTGTAAGTAACATGATTCTTTCTTTTAGGGGTTAATTACTCGAACTGGAAGCGTTCTGTCAGCCCAACCTTATCTTGTGCGGAAATCGGGAGGGTGAGCTTGCTTTCTTGAATCTCAAAGGCACGCATGATGAGTGCAACGAGGACGATACCTTCCTCCACCTTGGTCTCTTCGTAGATAACGAAGTTGGCGGTCTTTGCGGGAACACTCTTCTGTGCCTCGGTGAAGTTGGTGTTTGCTGAAACGTTAGCGGACAATCCTTCGGAGAGGGTCAGCGCGTCTTTGTTGGCATCAGAGGTGTCAACTGCGGTAACGGTGTAGGTGGTTTCGCCTACAACGATCTGCATACCTGCAACAACACCGCTTCCCTTGGCGATGTCGAGAGAGGTGGCATCCTTTGTACCTGCCTTGGTCTTGCCTGTCACCAGTGCGACGGCCTCATAGAGAACGTCGCCAGCAGCAACGGCTTCGCCAAAAGCGGCAGCAAGGGTGATGGCATCGTAGGCGGAGTTTGACTTGTCGATGGCCGAAACAACGGCGGTGTTCGACTTTGCGCCCAGCGACATTCCCGCTTCAACAAGGGAGTTCTTTTTGACCTTAATGGACGTCGCATCGCTCGCAGCGTCCTCCACAACAAGGACATTCTTCACCACTTCGACCATGCGAGTAGTGAGATTTGCCTGTACGGGAGTGAAGCGAGGGAGCTTTGTGCCGATAGTCAGTCCCGTGGTGTCGAGCTTGTACGGACCCCTCTTGTGATGGATCGTCTGCACGTCACAGATCTCTTCGACAACTTCGGGAGCATTCAGATTGTACTTGAATCCTGCTGGCATTGCTTTAACTTTTTATGGGTTAATACTATTTACCATCGGATGTCTTCTTGGGAGTGCCCGCTTTGATGATGGAGGCGATTGCCTTGCCGTCGCCTTCCGGCGTTCCACCACCCGAGGGAGGCACTACCGGCTGGAATCCGAGGTTTGCGAGCTGTTGGGCTTTGTCCTTCATAAATGCGTCCAAATCCGCCACGTCGCTCGGAACGTTCAACATTTTGGCCAGATCTTCACCGATACCGGCTGCTTTGGCCTTTTCCACGATCTGAGCAGTCCGTTCTGCTTGTGTGCGTCGCTCTTCCTCTTGTGCGTATTTGTCCGTGAAGGGTTTTAACTTCTCGTCCAACAGTTTTGCGAGCTTCGCATCCAAATCTTCGTCTTGCTCGGAGCCTTGCTGCTTTTGCTTGCCATCGTCACCGATATGATACTTCTCTTTGAAGGTTTTTTCCAGGCTCTCGGTGAGAGTCTTCGTAAAATCGTCCTTCTTCAAATTGAAGCGTGAATCAAAGAGACTCTGCATCTTCTTGATCGCGTCCGATTGGCCGTCCACAATCGTATTCACATTTTCGTCGGTTACTAAGCCGGTGGCAAAGATACTTGCGGCCAGTCCTGTAATCTCGTTGTCGCTCAATCCGCTTTGAGGATATTTCGTCTTGAGCGCGTTGGATAATGTTTGAATGTCCATGTTTTAATGTTCTCATTTGGTTAAACATACCGCAAAAGTACTTATATATATAGCAGTCTGAAAGGTTTTTCGCTTTGTTCTTTTCACTTATCGGCGTAAAGTGAAGAGATAGCTACCAAATAAAAGAAAACCAGCACTACAAATCACTTGCAATGCTGGCAGAAACGAAATATTAACTCAAATAAGCCTCAATAAAAGAGGTAGTATCTAAATCTCAAATTAGAGAAATAGCAGTCTTGAAACGTCTCGAAATCGCCAAAGAGCCGTACGTCTTCACCCTGCATAAAAGCAAATCGCGATGATTCGATAATGTTTGCTACTGCTTTATCTGTTTCGGCTGAGAATAGGCCGTATTGATCGATATACGGATATAGGTAGCGTATAAACGCCGTTTCGCTGTCTGTTTTGTCTCTTATAGGCTCGACACTTAAAATGCCGTTATGAGCGAACCATACGTCACCTATATTGAAGGGGTGGCAGTTGCTTTTCTTGACTGAACCATGGGTCGCGAGGCGAAAGTGCATGATGCACGGCTCATCATAACGTACCCGGTCAAGTTGCTTCTTAAAATCGGCAAACCTTAAAGACTTGAATGATTTGGTAGGCGTACAAAATCCGAAGCCGTCTCTATTTGCTCTTGCGCACGCTGTTATAACTCTCTCTGATGGCATGAAAACGCCACTTGGCTTGTAAACTATTACACACATAGTAAATGATATTTAATTGTTTGACTACTCACTGCAATGGGCTTGCACTCATGCGAGTGCAGCCCTTCTCGATTCGAAAAATCTCTTTTGCGTATCGCTGATGAACGGCAGATGCTCGATGCTGTCTGCGCTCTCGATTCTGCCTGTCTGCGAGTATGCGATTAAGCTCTTCAAAAACTCTATCCAGTTGGCCATCTTTGTGTAGCTAACCGTACCTTGATGCTGACGAAATTCGATGGTATTGTGCCGGCGAAATGCTATCGGGTTAACCTTGAAATATCTGTCGTCGCTGAATACGCTTGCGATGTCATCTTGATTGCTTGCGCTTTCAAGTAGATCGTATAGGTTACGGCCATAAGTTCTGAAAGTATGGCAGTAAATGTTATCTCTGCGAGACAAGGGCATGAAAGAATCTATTACACTTTCAATGCGCGCATAATTGATGAAGATGTTTTTGTACGTCTCGAAGTTAACGTCTGCAAGGCCGAAGTGGACGTGAAGGCCGCAAGAACGGTTTACCTTTGCGCCAATCTCGTTGAGAACCTTGCATACCAGTTTCAAGGTACGCAGGCCGCTCTTACCTCTGAGAATAGGGCTAACGACCTCTGCTGTGTTCTCGCCCACCAAAGAGCCATCATGTACAACCTTGAAATGGTCTGTGTAGTCTCTATGGTTGTAGCCCTCAACGTAACAAGCTATACCAGCTTCGCGAAGACGCTGAGCGATTTCTTCTTTAGCTACATTATAACATTCAATCTCTACACCAAACGTAATGTTCTCGACCGTTAAGCGACTGCTGCGCCTGTGCGCATCGATAAGAATGTTAATCTCTCTTGTGCAGATGCCTAAAGCACGAAGTTCACGAGTGATACCGCTAACGCTTCTACCGTTTGTGAAGATGTTCTCAATTTGTTGTGATAAAGTTGCCATGATGTTTAAGTTTAGAGTTATTATTTCGTTTTGTTTCGTTTTGATGGTGCAAAGGTAGTTAGTTTTACCTTACAAAACAAATATCTTTGTAAGTTTATGCTTAAAAATGCAGATATTTAATACTTGTTAACTTTTGTAAGATGTATATTTACGTTTGTTTACTATTGTAATCTTTATATTACTTTTTCTAAACCTAAAGCATACACCTTATATTATTTAAATGTAAGATATAGGTTAAAGCAAAAGGGCGACGCTGCATCATGCAGAATCGCCCTCAATGAACAAATATCTTCAACTATTTACTTGCCTGTGTTTTCTTCATATCTTCATCTATCGACTCGATCTCTTCTTTGTATTCATCTGCTATACCGACAAGAATGACACCTTGCTTTCTCGACATTACGCCTTTCTCTACGCCGGTGGCGGCGTCCTGAATCCGCTTTGAAAGATCTTCGATACGGTATGGCCTTTGTTCTACCTCTACCTCCAGTGTTTCTGACGCATCTTTTAAAGATGGGACAAGCGTACCGATGGCAGAGATCAGAAAATTATATCGGCGCTGGTAGAACTCGCCCATATCCTCCCAATGCCTGGCGCAAGCAAATAGCGTGGCCATAAACATGAAATCGAAAGCCGTGCCGGATGGAAATTGCCCGGTTCCTTTGAGCTGATCAAATGATATGAGAGGTGTATTGGTGAGTGAATAGCATCGGACAAGGAGATTGTCACATTGCGACTTTACCATATCGCTGGTCTGATGCCAGTCGAGATAATAAGCCTTACCGCCTCCCGTTATCTTCAGAAGGTGGGATTTGCCGATATTCTCCGCACCGCCGTTTGCCAAATCTCCCTCCAATATAAGCTTCGGGAAAAAGTTCATCTTGATAGCGTCAGACCAATCGGAGGTCAGCGTTTCAAGGCTCTCTCTTGCACCAGTGATATTATGACAAAGTTCCTCGCGTCGGTCTTGATAAATTGTAGGATTCTTGGGGAACCCGTGCTTGAATGGGTATCCTTCGGCATCGACCCATCCGCCTTCCTCTCCACGTTGTATCATATACACGTCTTCATCGGTAACGAGCATGAAACAGTACATAGTGGTTCGGTCAGACATTTTATACTGGTATTCACGGCCTATACCGAGATAGTCGTGTCCGTTGTCCGAGAATATAGGATACAGCTTATCGCCCCTAAAGGGAGACCAAACCTGCATCCTCATCTTGTATTTAGGCTGCACATTGATACCAACCAAGGAGGCTACCTTTTTCCATACCTTTCGCCAAAAACCACTCGCGTCATATCGATACCAATATTCGCAGACCTCCGTTTCAGAAAGCCATGAGCGCATCTCTCGTTTATTCTGGTATTTTAGCTTGTTGTCTGCACTTGTCTTGCGTACAACTTTCAGCAGATCAAGCTCTCCTTTGTCTTCGGTTTCAGTCTTTAGCTGAGGTTCATTTCCTACGGTAAAGGCTACGTGAATGTTAACAATATCCTGCTCAATGGGCAGTCCGATACGGGCAACGGGCTCAGTCTCGAACTCCGCAGGATGCAAAACACCCTTTGTATCATAATACTCTTCCTTGATAAGTGTTTTCATATCTTTGCGGAAGACCTTATCAAAGACCCTGTGTTTGTCCGTGTACCATGCATCCATGAGTTTTTTCACGTCGGGCATCGGCGTCCGGCGAGAGTTCTTAATAAGTGTGATTCTCTCTTCCCAAGTCGGGAGTTCAAAGATTTCTCGGATGTTATTCATATCAGTTTGTTTTAGAAATATCCATTATACGATCTCGGTCTTTCCATATTTCGGTATGCGTGCCCTAACAACTCCATCCAGCAGACATATCGAATGCCATCGATGGCATGGTTATAGTTGTCGCAGGGAACGTTTATGAATCTTCCAGTCTTTGGATCTTGCTGCCAGGTGTAGTTCTTAAACTCCTTCCAAACATTTACAGACTGCTCCGTGATGTATATGCGTTTGAGGCCTTGCATGAAATCGATGCCGAAAAGCACGGAGCCCGCCCCCTTTGTTGTTGACTGAATGGGCAGGCCAGCGTTGTGTATCTCGGTAATCTCACGCTGCTCGGCATTATCAGCCCATATCTTGCGGTTTCGGGAATCGGGGAGTAGTTTGATGCATTCGATGATGTCTGGTGTTGTCATGCGTGTGTTATAACACTCTTCGTCAATATAGAGGCAGTTATCATGGAAGCCCACCGTCTCGATGGCCGTCGGGTCGTTGGTGAATCCGAAGTCCAATGCACGCCATTTGCGTTTGACGTAGAAGGGTATCTCCTTGATGAGTGATACCTTCTCGAAGATAAGACCCTCCAACGATGCACGCTCACCGAGGCCGTATATTTTCCACTTGCGAATGTCAACCGTACCGGCTGCGTAGTTTTCGGGTGTCGGCTCATAAGAAAGAATCTTCCGCTTCATGTTGAGCGGAATCATCGGATTATCCAGCATCGTGGAATGGTCGAAGTAACAATCCGGACGTTTGCAAACGTTGTCGTATATCCAGTGTTCCTCCGCTGTGGGGTTGTAGTCAAGGATGGAGAAATCGGCGCATCGCTGTTCGAGCTGGTCGAAATCATCCTTGGTGGCCTCCATTGCCTCGTTAATCCAAAATATATCGGACGTGAGACCGTGGAGCTTCTGCTGGTCATCGAGGCCGACAAACCAAAATGCCCAGTTCTTTATCTTGATGATGTGGGAAGAGTTATTGATATATATCTTGCCGAGCAGCCCCATGTCGGTAAGTATGAGCTTGAAATCCTCCCATACGGTAGCATTGAGCCAAGTGCCTTTCTTACGAGACAAGACAACACGCTTTCTCTCGTCGGAGTTGAGAGCCATGAAGATGAAGAACTGGATGAGTGAATAGGTCTTCGAGGAACGGGATCCGCCTTCAAAGACGTACACCTTAAACTTACCCGAATCGTGAGCTTTCATCATTCGGGCAAATACGGGAGTACAGGTAAAGTTCAGTTCACTCATTACTTCTTCTCTTGGAGTTCGGTATCTTCTTTCTTGTTATATACGATGTTGACCTTGATTTTGTCGATGGTCTTATCTTCGAGCGAAACGTCCATCTTCTTCATCTGCTGGAGCGTCTTCTTAAATTCGGGGTCGTGATTGAATCGCCATGTCGTGAGTGCCTGCATATTCGGAGGTAACTCTTGCTCGGTGGTGGTCGTGGTGGTCTCGGTGTAGGGAATACCCTCTTTGTTGATGGTATTCCTCTCTACCTTTGTCGTGGTCTTAGTTTTCCACTTGCCAATCGCCAATTTGTCATACACGCCTTTGTAAAGGAGGTTGAGCTTGACACGCGCCTGCGACAAGGCTTGACCTATCAGCATGGAGCGCAGCTTGTTCTCTTGATCAGTCCACTTGTCGTAATTCCCGTTTTTCATCCGCGAGAAAACTTCGGGAGCGAGGCCGTCGGGAATAATCTCGGTGTCTTCAAGCACTATGTCATCGGGGGTCTCTGCTTTGTCTATAACCTCGTTATTCCTGTCTTCTATGATTTTCCGCACCTCTTCGCCAAGGTGCATCGCTATCTCGTAATCATTGAAGTCACGGCTGGCGAGGTTTCCGATGGCGGTATAGAAATCTTGACCGTCGTAGTCGAATTTCTTTTGTGCGGACATGACTTATTCCTCCCCTTCGTCTATGACCTCGCAGCGCATATCGAAATCTTCGCCTTTGACGAATTTCATATCGGCATCATATCCGAAACGCTGTAGGAATCGGTTTTTGTTCTCTATGTTATCGAAGGAAAGCATGAGATAGGCATCCATGTCGCCAGCGGTTTTCTCTGCCGCCTGCTTCACCTGTGCCTTTACTTCCTTCATGTGGGCAACCTTCGCGGCTCTCTCGGCCTGCTTTTCGGCCTGCCGCTGTGCTTTCTCGGCCTCGTTCTCTTCCTCAACCTCTTGCATGAGGTCGCCGAGAGAGTTGGCGAGGTCGTTTTCTTCTTCGGTCTTGAACATATAATCAAGACCAAGGAGCGACAAATCGGCCTCACTCAGCCCGACATCTTTGTATTCAATATCGGGAATCATCTCGGCCAGCTTGTCTCTGTCCCATGTACCTTGCGCGTTGGGGTTGTTCATGGCGATGTTCAGCTCCTTTTCGGTCTTTTCATCCACCGTAATCATGTCAACGCGCAGTTTGTAGTCATTCTCATGTGTCTTGCGGTCGTACTTTTGGAGTTCGTCCATGACGGTGATACGCTGATGGCCGCTGACAAGAATTATTTTCCCGTCACGCTTGTTCACTACGATTCCACCGACAAGGCCATATTTCTTGATGATGCGTTTGAGGGCTTTCTTTCCCTCTTCCGTTATCAATCGGGGGTTGTACGATGCAAGTTGAATGGCAGAACGATTCAGTTCCACCACCTCACTTTTGATGTATTTACTCAAATCCATTCGACTGCTCTCCTATTTTTTGTTACCGGCCTTTACGGCCGCCGCAGCATCCTCCCTTGGAAGGTCTGCGGCTGGTTGTTGATTTTCTCATTTCGGGTTCTTTTGGTCATATTCCCACAATATCCGTTCAGACATGGGGAAAGTCCTGTAAATCTTTTGAAGGTCTTGCGGATAGTTCTCTCGAAGCCACAGGAAGCAATCGATGTTGAATCCCGTGCCGCTCGACGCTTTTAGCGAATATCTGACTGGTTCGGGGATGCCTCGCTGCTTCATGTAGGCGAGCACATCTTTTTGGTTCCAGTCGGCCAGGGGATAGGCTTGAAGGTTGTTTATGTAGCAATTCTCCTCATAGCCTTTTAGCATCAGCCTGCGGTTCATACCGTCGGCCTTCTTCATTCCGAGAAACACGTAATCAATTCCCGTCTTCAGTCGGATGGCCTTCACTACGTCGGCCAGCTTGATGAGCTTCACCTTCGGGTTTGGAACACAATAGAGACCACCACGAAGGATATATGAGAGGTTCCAGTGAGGAACTTGCATAAACTCGATTTTCGGATAACGCGCTTTGCACCAGTTCACCCACCGCTCGATGTGCTCCAGCTGGGGGACAAAGTACATGAACACGCAGACGATCCGAGCAAACTGAGTGCTCACCAGGTCAAGAGTGACGAGGGAATCCTTACCAAGCGAACAAAAGACGATACAGCCGTCGGTGTTGTTCCTGACAGCCGCTATCGTCTTTAGTGCTGACTGAATCTTTGTCATGGCCTAACCTGTCGCCATTCCGAATGCGGCACGGATATTGCGGTAGTTACCGGCATGATTCGTGAGGCCATTACCTCTTGCATTGGTGTTGCGTTGACGACCGCGGTTGCCGAGATATGCACCAGTCGTTCCGTTGATACGACCTACCAAAGTTCTTGCTCTTGCCATAGTAGTTTACATTTTGGAGTTTATTTCTTTGTTTGACTACTCACTGTGTGCTCAATGATTCTTCCAAGGTCATAGACCACTCTCTCAACCACCCAGATCTGCCCGCCGTATTCGTATTCAATCGGCTGATCGCTATCGTCAAGCATGATCTCGCAGCGGGAGTCCTTCACCTCGACGATCGCTGTGTCACCGGTCTCTTTCGACGTGAAGAGGATTTGGTCATAGACAATCGGAAGCGCATTAGCGTTTTCGTCCTCGATCTCGTAGCCATCTGCATCAAGTTGCAGATACTTTTTGATGTTATTGGGGCGAATCTCCCGAAATTCCTGTACCTTGCGGCCATCCTTGATAGCGTCGAGGTATTTCTGTTTGATTGAAAGGTTTAATGTTCTCATTTGCGTACTTATTTGGCGCAAAGATACATATATATTACGCACGAAAGAAGCAATACTTTCTTTGTCTCTTCACTTATCGACGTAAAGTGAAGAGATAACCAATAGCGCCGCACAAAGGTATCTAAATTTAATACTCATTAACCTTTGTAAGCTTTAAATTTACATATATTGTTAAATATAAGGTGTAAATTACATTTTACTGCAATAATATTTGGTAATTTTGAAAATACACCTTACCTTTGTAGCGCTTTTTGTAATTTACACCTTAATATTTATTGTATGGACATCAAGAGAGTAATTCAAGAACACGGCTGGACGCTTGAACGCCTTGCAGCCGAAATGACAGCCTCTAAAGGCGAAGCTAAGGGTGAGAAGGGCATCTCTCACGCTGCCGTCTCGCAGATCATCAATGGCAACCCTACGCTTGACAGGCTGAAAGAGATTGCTTCTATCATCGGCATCTCTGTCTCTGAACTCGTGGCAGACAGTGAAACAAAAACGACAATCATGTGCCCAAAATGCGGCGCAAGTATAACCATTAAAGCAGAATAGTATGAACCAACCAACAAAAGAAAACACTTTGTATCTGCCCATAAAGCAGGTGTATTTCGACCAGATAATAGAAGGTTCTAAAAAAGAAGAGTATCGAGAGGTGAAATTTGGCGTTACGGCATCCAGGTATCTGAGACATGACGCTGCCGGTAACCTCGTTCTTAACCCGTCTTGCACAGAAGAAGGCAAAGAGTATTATTTGGACGACTATAACGATGGAAAATTTCCGTTTCTGCCGAAACCGATCAAATATCTATCTTTGGCAGTCGGGTACGCTAAAGAGCGCGATACTGCGCTTGTAGAGGTTAATGATATAACATTTAAGGTTGGACGGTTGTTGGGCAATCCCTCTAAATTCGCATGGTGGATCGCAGTATTTCACCTTGGGTCAGTAGTGACTGTAAACCGAAAAAACAGATCTAAATGATAAACGTATGAATATAGACATCAAAGGGCTGGCCAACTACACTGAGAACATGGCTTGCTTCAAAGACTCTTTCATATCAGTACTTCACGAATACAACGGTTCAGGAAAGGATAAGGAAATGCTTGCATTTGTCGCTTGTTGCTTTATGACGCCTAATGCCAAGAGCGACAAGAAGGACGTAGAGCACCTGCTTTCAATCATTAGAGAGCAGACTACCAGCGTTTGGGAATATATCGACAGAGAGATGTATATGGTGGATTTCTTCGATCCTTCCATGCGGACATTGAGTTTCGCGAACGACATGGATGTACTCAAAGTGTTCATGCTTCTTCACGAAGTTATCCTCACAACGCAGACAATCGAAAGGTCTGTACAGATTTCCTACGACTACAACGGGAACTATGAAGATTTCTTCATCAATATCTTCAACAGTGCCGGCGTGAAAGACATCTTCTATGCGGACAGGTCGGACCCGCAGGAAAGGATATGGACATTCCTACGTCTGATGGTTAGAAAATCACCCGTCGATCTCGGACTGTGGGGCAACTGGATTACGCCTGCAGATCTGCAGATGCCAATCAACGAGAATTTCGTTCGTGCAGCATACAAAATGAAGCTCTACGACAACATAGACGTTACACCGGCATCAAGGCGCAGGATAACAGATGCGTTTAAGACATACTTCCCGGACGACCCCGTAAAAGGATTCTTCGCAATTCATGGCTTTATCTACGAGATAAGCTGATAGAGACGTTCGGCTTCATTGCGGAAGCCGACGTGGTTCAAGAATAGCGATCGTGCATCGATAAAGTGCTTGGTGATGGTTGAAACTCCTAATCCAAGCACTTTTGCAATCTCTCTCCTTACGTTGCTCCTACAAAGCCTTTTGTTAACCAGTGACGTCGGATTGTACATGAAGAAAACGAGAAGAACGAATATTTTCGTGTTGTCCTTGCACTTCGGACTTGCTACATCCTTAAATCGGGCGTATAAAGATAATATCTCCCCTAAATCCGTTTTTACGGGGCGAGAGTTTTCGTACTCAGCTTTTATGGCAAGCACCTTACGTTGGTGGAGTTCTCTAATCTGACGAACTTTCTCTGTTATATTCATTTTCAGAAATCTCTTGATAAACAAAGTTTATTCTTTCATATTGTGGTCGCATAATGCTCTCGCGGTACTCTTCGAGATCGACAACATCAACGACCTTATCTGAGCTTCGTTTATTTCCATTTTTGTAGTGGAATAGGGTTCTTGATATTCTGTACATATTCATTTATTTTTTAGGTTTAAATCTTATTTGAATGAAATTGCGACGTGCCGTTTCTTCCAGTAGCGGCATATCTTCCTCTTTGATGGAGGCGTTTGTCTCTCCGTTGACAGTCATTCCGAACGGAATACCGAATCGATCGCGTATTCTCTTCTTTATCTCAGGGTCTTTTGTCACCCAGTAAACTGTTAATTTGACCATATCATTTTTTCATTGCTAATTAAGATGCCAGTATCATACGGTGCCATTGGCCTATTCCCGATTCGACTTAGCATCTCACCATGTTTGAAGATCACTCGTCGCGTCTTTTAAGAGCCGCGACTCTAAGGTAAAAGGGGATTCGCAGCTATCGCCGCTCATAGGTTGAATGCTGCCACAGGCCGAACAACGTACCCGAAGTACTTGTAGTAGTTGTACGCGAACCCATTGCCGAAGTACACGTAACGCGCGGTGCAGCGGTAGTACTCAGTCGAACTCCAGTGGTAGCTGCCTGGCATTGGATTGCCGCCTGCAAACTTGATAGCTTCATTGATACGATCCTGCCAAAAACACATGACCTCGAGGACTGCAAGCGTAGGTATGTACCATCCTTCGGGGAGAGGCACTTCTGAACCCTGCTCTTTGAGTAGGTTGGTGGCTGTAACAAAATCCCAATCGTGCAGACCTTCGCACTCCGTCGTGTAGTGGTCATCGTCTTCGAGCTTATCCCACTTCTTCTTCGGGATGAGGGGCTGCTCGCCGAGGTCTTTCAAGGCGACTTGGAAAGCGTGGCCGTCATAGACTACGCCGATTCCTGTAATACCATCCTTTGAAGCCGATTGGCTGGGTGTTTCAAATAGCGTATAGCTACCGTCATCATAGACGAGGTAGATGCCGTCTTCCTCGTTCTTCGACTCCGATGAGCGAAGGACACGAGGCTCAACCTCATCGCCTTCGGTTAAAAACTTGTAAGCCTCACGGCAGAAGCTCACAGGGTTCTCTACATGACTGAACTCTTTAAGAAGTTCCATCTTAATCTCTTGATTCTGATTCATAGTTACTTATTTTATGGGTTAATCTTCGTAGTCGAAATCACTCTCAATAATTTGCCTAACATCATCTTCCGTGAAGCGGAAATCATCAATCTTGCCATCTTCTTTGATGCTCAGAATGATGTAATCGCCATCATCACCAAGACAATCGGGAACGTAAGAGTTGACCCTTACGATTTCGTTCTTGTCTTCATCGAGTAAGGTGTAAGCTCCATCGTCACAAATCTTGTAGTGAACTTGTGCGGTCGTACCCTTTGGCCAGTCAACGATGCGACCTTCCTCAACGTCGATAAGAGGTCTCCAGCGATAGTGGTCTGAATAGATGCAGTCCTTTGGTTCTTCGGCCACCTTCACGGCAAAGGGCATGGCAGGTGTTCCTGCACCCTTGGTTTCGCAAAAGTCAATGTCGCTCTTCCCGTTTACGTCGGCATCTTCCCAATATCGCACACCAGCGTCAACTTGGAGAAATCGCACATCGACTTCCTTTGTTACTTTAATTTTCGCTTTCATAATTACAATAATTAAAAATAATTAAAAATCAATGAACTATATTTGTTCTATCTTCATTTTGAATGATTTTATATCTCTGATCAATTAGATACTTCCATATCTATAAGATCGAACAACGTGGGTGCCAATACTTCATCTTCGGCCTCTCGGAGATACGAGAGGCTATCTTTCCAGTATGCGTAATTAAGTTCGGTACTCAATCCACGGCGACCTTGACGCACAGCACAATAGGGAACCGTGCCGATGCCTCCGAAAGGATCAAACACCACATCTCCTTTTATGGAATATCGCTCAATCAGCCTTTCGACAATATCCAGCTGCAGTGGACAGATGTGATTTTGTCGTTTTTTCTGGCTTTGCTGCGTGTTCAAAGTGCGCATTCGGGTAACATCATCCCAAATGTAGTCTTTGTGACTCACCGGGTCAACGGCCATAAACGTCTTCGGTAGGTGTCCCTTCGCGTCGAGTGTTTCTGCAAATGCAAGATGATCCTCGAAGTTGTATATATGTCGCTCCGCAAAGTTACGGTAGAAATTGCGAATCCAGTCTATGTTATGTCCGTTTAAGTCAGATGGAATAATCAGACGGTCGCCTGAAGATTTCCAATCGGCATGAGCGTCTATCTGCCAACGTGCAAGGCTATATTCCTTGCCCTTTTCCTTGATAACAGGCTCGTCGGCGTATGCGCGACTACGGTCAGTTGGCAGCTTGCGGAACAGCAGGATGTATTCGGGGCAACCGACGCCCATCTTCGATCCATCTTTGCACATTTCGGTATATCCAAGGCGGTATGTCTGATTATTCTCGCGTACCACGTCGGTATCTACCGTTATCATACCCATCAATACAAAACCGTGTTTCATGTAGTGGAATATACACATCGCATGGAAAGGATCAAGCGACGGCATACCTAAACCCGTAGCGTTGCCAAACAGGATGCGGTCTTTGCAATGTACGGCCAGTACGCGCCCAGGCTTCAATATTCGCAACAGTTCGGGCGTCAGGAAGTCCATTTGCTTGAAAAACTCGCTGTTATCTTCGTTATACCCGAAGTCGTTGTAGGTAGCCGTGTACTCGTAGTGGTTGCTGAATGGTACGGAGGTTACTATCAGCCCTACAGAGTTGTCGGGCATTTCCTTACACTCCAGTACGTTGTCATTGTTGATGGCGCGGTATAGGTTACCATTGCACTCTTCGCGCTGACTGAATACATATCGCATAAGCTTAGCTTCTACGTCCAAACCAAACAATCCGTTTTCCCTCACGATGGCAGTCATCTTTTCTACCATTTCGCGGTGTTGCTTCCATTTCTGCATGAAGGTTTTGTAGATTTCCTGCTCGCTCTCAGCATAAACGAGGTAAAGCTCTACGGGATGCTGTTGCATGAAGCGGTGTATTCTGGCTATCGCTTGGAACTTGTCATTGAAGCGGTAGTCTATGAACATGATTGCCTTGTGGCAGTGATATTGAAAGTTCAATCCCTCTCCCAGCATTTCTGGCTTCGCGGCGAGATATTTCAAACGTCCGTCCTTGAAGTCTGAGATGATTTGGTCGGCTTCATCATCGTCCTGTGTTCCATATACAGCCCTACATCCATCAATAGCCTTACAGATAAGCTTACGCTCATCTTCGAGGTCATGCCAAATGAGGAAATGGTCGTTTATGTTTTCGGGACGGTTAATGATTTCAACCGCTCTCTGAATCTTTGTACACATGTTGTCCCGTCTTTCCTTAGCTGCCTGTGCGAGACCCAGTGCAGCTTCGCGGAACATCATCTTGATACCGTTCTCATCATAACCTGCAGTACTATTGTTCACATCTACGATTTCTTCGTGAATGTTCAGAGGTGGCAGCACGTAACCATCATCCGAATACCCCAAGTCTGATGGCTTAGTTAGGAACAAAGCCCAAGTAGAAACCCAAAGCCAAAACTCTCTCTCCTTGCCTGGGTAGAGCGTTAGGTTGTTCGCCTTGGTACTGTCTCGCTGGAAAAAGCGCGTGAGAGCCTGTCCCGTATCCATGACACCGAGATAGCCTGCATAGTGTATAAGCTCTTTGTAGCGGTTAGGAGATGGTGTTGCGGTCGCTACAAATCGATACGGCACCTTTGAGAACAGAGGCAAAAACTCCTGATACGTCTTCGTCCCGTAACCTCTTAGAACAGATGCTTCATCCAGCGATGTGGCCGTGAAGAAATTCGGGTCGATCCGCACGCCGTCTTCACCATCGCGGACGCGCTCGTAATTCGTTATCATTATATCGCTCTCACAGGCTTCCACTTCCTGCATCGTGCGTACATAAGAGACGGTCATGCCCATGTGCTGTTGCGCCTGTGAGACAAACTCTACCACGACACGCTTTGGGCATACGACCAAACCCTTGCCGCCTTTCTTGGCGATGATAATGCGTAATATCTCCAGCTGCGTTACGGTCTTCTGCATACCGAACGAGCTGAATATAGCCCTGCAACCGCCCTTCACAGCCCAGCGAACAGTGTCCTTGACGTGAGGGAATAACGATGGCGTGAGGTCACTCTCTTCGATGTCGAAGCCTGTTTGCGACGAGATGGCCATCTTCTTTTTAAGAAAATCAATATACTCCATAAATTGTGATTTGTTTTGCTACTTATTTGCGTTTTTTTCGATGTACTCTTGCGGAGTGCACCCGTACTTTTTCTTGAACAGCTTGCAGAACGATGCTTTAATACTCTCGTCCGCTTTCGGGTCGTTCAACAGGGATTGGGCGATTCTCACGACATTCTCCACATTCTCTTTCGGCGTCTCTTTTTGCTCCGTCGAAGATGTGAGAGCGGTTAAAGGATTAGGCTTGTCAATCCATCTGTCTGCTTCTTCATTCTTACCCTGCGCTCTGAGCTTCTCTTCCTCCATCTTGCAGTATTGCTGCCATGACACAGCATGTTTCAATTCCTCTTCCTTCTGCTTGTAACGTTCATCTCTCTCGTGCCGTTCATAAGCATAGGCGCGTTCTTTAAGGAAGTCTCGAATGGAGGTCGTTATTACAAGCGGGTCAACCGAACCGTAGAATCGTCCATAGCGTCCCGACTTGAACCAATGAAAGAAAAGCATCGTCTCGGAGATCTTAAGGTAGAAGAACTCTGACGCTATCACACTGGCGCACTCTTCAAGCGGCTTGCCCTGCAGCTTATCCCTGCACCCGCAATACTCTGAGAGGTTGTATAGCTGTGGAATGAGCCACATGACAGGGGCATTATTCCCGTATGCCTCTCTCAGCATCCCGAATGTAGGGAAGTCGCCAAAGAAGCACAAATCGGGCGTTGCGCAGATCTGACGCTGGTAATCCGGATTATATTTGGCGAGAAACGCTTCACGGTTTCCGTACCTACTGATTAGCATCGTCCTCTGCGGCGAGTCTGGCAACGATTGTTGCTGCTTCGTAAGCCCGCTGCCCTGCATTAGTTGTCCTATTGAGTCCATTTTGCTTGCTGTTTAACTCGGCTTGCGCCTTGGCGCAAATCTCGTTGTATTTCGATGTGAGTGTAGAAACGCTGAAATTCTCAAATATCCACCCGTCTTGAATACTGGAGAGGAAAGCTTTTAACGCTGCCATCAT
>JAEEHP010000059.1 GCA_016280855.1 Bacteroidaceae bacterium | reverse complement strand
TCTGCCATGAGTTTTGCACGCAGCGGATCGCCCGCCATAATCACAGTCTCGGCGATTTCGCCATACTGGGCCCCGATGTGGGGAGTAGGAGTATTTGCCATAATCAGTAATGTTTTAGGTTTGTAAATTGTTTATTATAAACTACTAAGAATCTGTAAGTCTGGAAATCTTATCGACGTTCATGCTGCGGGCACTGGCGTCGACGATGTCCTTGTAGAGTCCTCCCTGCTGATAGACGGTCTCTGGTTCGCCTGCCTGCACCACACGCCCATGTTCCAACACATAAATCTGGTCGGCATCGATGATCTGTCCGATGTTGTGGGAGATGATAATGACGGTGCGCCCGCGCTTGATGGCGTCGATGCTGGCCTTGATCTGTTCGGTGGCGATAGCGTCGAGGCTGGCTGTCGGTTCGTCGAGGAAGATGATCGGGGGATTCTTGATGAACATGCGGGCGATGGCCACACGTTGCTGCTGACCGCCGCTGAGCTGCAGGGCCATCGTGTCGAAGCCGTTAGGCAACTGCATGATTTGGTCGTAGATATAGGCCTGCTGGGCAGCGCGCACCACGTCGTCGTGGGTGGCCTCAGGATGACCGTACTTGATGTTCTCCTCGATGGTGCCGTCGAAGATATGGTTCTTCTGCAGCACCAGTCCGATATGGTCACGCAGCCACTGGGTGTCCCACTCGCTGAGTTCCACGCCGTCGAGCCGGATGCTGCCCTTGTCGGGCTGATAGAACTTGTCGAGCAGATTGATGAGGGTGCTCTTCCCTGCCCCACTGAGTCCGACGAAGGCCGTAATCTTGCCGCTGGGGATATGCATCGCCACGTCGCTCAGTGCCTTGGTGCCGTTACCGTAGGTGAAGTCGATGCCAGAGAGCTCGAAGTCGCCCTTCACCTCTTCGGGACGGTAAGTGCCCGTAGCCTCCACCTCCTCGTCAGCCCGCAGGATGCCGAAGAATCCCTCGGCATAGATGAGGGCATCGTTCATATCGTCGTAGATGCGATGGAGCTGGCGTATCGGCGCACTCACATTGGCGAAGAGCATCACGTGGTACATGATCTTACCAATCGTCATGCCAGGATAGTCGATCAGCACGAGATAGGCCGTCAGGATGATGATGAGCACCGTGCCTATCTGCTCGAGGAAACTCTTCAGGCCGTTGAATAGATAGCTCTGCTTGCGCATGTTGAGCTGCAGACCAGTCATCTTGCGCTGCAAAGCTGCCTGACGGTCGGCCTCGATCGTCTCACGGTTGAAGGACTTGATGACGGTGATGCTCTCGATGATGTTCAGGATGCCCTGACTGACGGCCTGATGACCTCCGAAGATGCTGCGGCGCCCACCTTTCATGCGACTGGCCTGCACGTAGGTGACATAGAAGTAGATGGGGATGATGCAGAGGGCCACCAGTCCGACATAGACATTGGCCAGGAACATCAGCACCAGCGCGAGGAACGCACTCGTGAAGAGCGGCAGGATTTCGATGAAGAAGTTGTTCACCGTGTTGCTCAGGCTCATGATGCCCCGATCGATGCGCGACTGGAGCTTACCAGTCTCGTTGCCCTCCGCCGTAAAGAAAGCCAGCCGGAAGGAGAGCATCCGCTCGACGACGTTCAGCGAGAGGTCGCGACTCACGAGGATGCGCATCCGTTCGCCATAGTAGCGCTGGAAGAATGTCACCACAGCCCCTACGACCTCCTTACCCAGCAGAATCACGCTAATCAGGGTCAGCAGGCGTAAGGCACTACTCCATGAGAAGCCCCCAGGCGTCTGTATCAAGGCATTGATGCTGTCAACGGCACGATCGAGCACGACGGCATTCACCTGAGCCATCAGCGAACCTACAAGCGTAAGTGTCAAGGTAATGGCTATCAGCCACTTATAAGGCAACACGTAAGGCAGCAGCGCCTTCAGCAGCCCAGGGATGGTCATGCGTCCTGTCTCGTTCATTTCTTCAGCAGATAATAGCCTGCGGCACGGCGGATAGCGGCATCGTAGCCATAGAGGTCGGGCCACTGTTCGATAGCGCCTGAGGCGGGATTGGGATAGGCCGTATAATACACCAGATAGACGGGCACACGAGGTGATACGTCACGATAGCTGATCAGTCGGAAGGGTCGCGGCTCCTCAGCATGCTCAGAAAGATACTCACGGCCATAGTCGGTCACGGGCGCGAGATCCATCGAGAGGCGCAGGCGGTCGCGCAGGCGCTCATCCATCTCAGGCATCAGGAAACAAGCCAGTCCGAAGGGATCTGCCACACGCACACAACCGTGAGAGAGCGTTCGCCGATCACGCTTGAAGGCACCGTGATTATTGGTATCGTGGAGATAGACGGCAAAGTTGTTCTGGAAGCGGAACACGATGCGCCCCAGCGAGTTGCCAGGACCACCGCGCTGTGCTACGCGCACACGACCAGAACTTAGCTGTGCAGCACTCACCTGCACAGGATTCAGGGTGTCACCCGAACTGCGGTCCACGATGTGATAGTGGTTGCGGGCGAAATAGGCAGAGTCGCCAGCATGGTGGGCCACCTCGTTCTTCAGGATATTCAGGGGGATGACCCACTCAGGATTCACCTCTACATGACTGATGGCGCTGATGAGCAAAGGGGTCTTCGTCTTGGTGGCTCCACACACGATGCGCATGTTCAGCACGGAGTCGGTACCCACCGCCCAGAGTTGTTGCGCGGGGATGTTCACGATGACCATTCGCGAAGGATCAGCGGGTTGCGTCACCTGCCAGCGGCTGCGCTCCATGTTCAGTGCGATTTTAGTGCGCTCATCGGGACTCGTGGACTGCAGCAGACGGTTCTGAAGACTCTTATAGACGCTGCTCGAAGGGAC
>JAEEHP010000058.1 GCA_016280855.1 Bacteroidaceae bacterium | reverse complement strand
GAATATCGCCCATAGAATGCGAGTCGGGTTTTGCTTCCACATCTCCGCAACCGTTCGTCCGATACTACTTACATTACGACTCAGTTCCTGCCGCGCCTCTTTCCCAAAAGGTATACGCCAAGCGCGTCGAGATGTGGTGCTATATTCACCGGTAGACGGATCGTATGTGGTTTGCGTGCGTGTTCCTCTAGGCGACATCGCCATGAGCAGGCTTTTCGGTAACGCCAATGCGCTGGCTTTTAACAGCTGGGCTTGTGTTGCCCAACGTCCCTCGCGGGCTGCACGTGCTGCGGCATGGCGTTCGAGAATTGCATATCGTTGGGCGTCCGAGTAATTCTTATTCCCCATCGCTTCTCGGGCGAGCATGTACCAATCGCGCTCTCCCATAGCCCCAACGACACGGTTGTTGAACTGCGCGAGGTCTCGCATCATGGCGCGCCTGAACGGGCGGTTGTCGTCGGTTTCTGTAAACACCTGGTTGCGTTCGCTGAAACGATTAAGTCCTGCCATATAGGAATGGAGCGCTGGATTGCGTCCGATAACGTGAGCAAGATCGTCTATTACGTTTGCGACGGACCCTTGACGCATCGGGTTGACGGCACGTTCTCTCCCGAGAATACTGTACGTCATATAAGCGTCGGCCAATTGTGCTCGACGCCCACGTTCGAGCTTCACCTGTTCGGCGGCGGTTTTCGCGGTGTTGTTTACGCTTTGTTTTATGACGTTCTGCACTTCGGTTCTGAACTCACTTTTGTTCAGACCTTTTGTTGTGACATCAACATAGAATTGCCCGAGGCGATTGGCAACCTCGTTTCTTGTCTGCGCATCGAAATAGAGCGTGTCTTTCGCGCCTTTTTTCGGGAAGAGTAGTCCCATCGCATAACGATACGCCTCGTCGTGCGCCATGTACTGCGCTTGGTTTGGACCCGTCTTGTAGCGCAGCATACTGTTGGCGACGCTCTGCCTTTTGTGGTAGTCAGACACCATATTGAGTCCGGCTTGGACTTCCGAGGCCCTCGGAAAACGCCCCTTGTTGTTTTGCCATTCTCCGAGCTGTGTACGCAGACTACTCGCGAGAACGCGCGCTTCGAGCGAGGGCAGCGCATCTAATTCTCGGATTGCGTCGTTTGCCTGCTGTATCCTCGTTCCGAGCTTGTTTACACCTCCGCTCTTGTATCGTGTGAAGTTATAAGCCGGCCGCACGCGCGCTCGTTCGACCTTAATCTTTCTTGACCTCGCGTTGCCTCTCGCCCTTTGCTCGTTCTGTAAGTCTTGTAGGATTTTCGCGCGGTCCTCATTCGTTTCCGCTTGTTTATACATCTCCCACCAACGTCTATTGGCTTCTGGCGGTAGAGTCCTTGTGAGCGCGAGCGCCTGTTTGGTCATTTCGTCGTCTGTCAAAAGACGGGCGCGGCTTCCTGCGTAACGCACTTTCCCATATTTGCTATCCGCATCGACAGAGGCACTCTGGCTCGGGACGTTCGCCGAGGGCGCGGTCGTCGGTATTCGTGCGAGCAGCTGACCCATCGGCGTCAGTGTGGTAGACGGGGATGCGGCGGACGTAGACGCAGGCGGCGGGGTCAAGACAGATTGCGGCAGTCCCGTGTTTATAGGCAAAGACTTCTGTGTTCCGGGCGGTTGTTTACGCGTCCCGCCGCTCGTGGTAGTCGTAGTGACGGTTGTGGCGATGCTCTGATTGGCGGGCGCGGCGACAAGTGGTTTCTGTGCGGGTGCAACGACCGCTGGTTTCGGCGTGGCGGCCGGAGCGGGCGCGGCGAGGGGTAGTTTTGGAGCGGCTGCCGGGGCAGTCGCAGCTTTCTTCTGCGCGTGCGCGAGTTGGTTTTCTAGTTTTCTTATGCGAGCTTCGGCGGCGGACTTCTCTTGTTGGAGTTTCTGCACCTGTTGATCGCTACGACGCTTTTCCTCGTGCAGTTGATCAATGCGCTTTTGTTTGTTCGCGAGCTTCTTTTGTTCGTCTCTGCGACGCTTTCCCTCCGCATTTGCTGCGCGCTCTTCGATTTTCGTTTTTTCGCGCTCGGCTTCCCGCACTTTGGTTTCGAGGTCGGTCGCTCGCTTCTCGGCGGCTTTGGCTTTCTCTTCGAAGTCGTTTATCTTTTTCCGAGCCGCCGCGAGGTCGTTCTGGGCGCGATCGAGGTCGTTTTCCGCGCGAGACAAAGCATAGTCGCGCGCCTTTTCTCTCGCCGTGGACTCTTTTGTAACGCGTTTGAATTTTCCGCGTTTGAAGAGACTCTTCGCTTTCTTTTGCTCTTGGCTCCCGTCACCCTCTAGCATCATGTCGAATATGTCGGCCATAACACACTCCGTTTACAAATAAAGCCCGTCGTATGGGCGGGCTTTTATGAGTTCTTTATTCTGTCCAGATCTTTAGCGTGCTGTTCTGCTATTGCTTGAACGCAGGCGACTTCCCACGGAGCCATTTTCACGATGTCTGCGGGTCGCCAATGGAGTTCGCACACCATGTAATACATCGCCCAGACATCACGATAACGCTTTTTGAGACGTTTCGCTATGAATGATTTAACATTCTCGAAACTCGGCCTCGTCTGTATCGTAGAAGCCGCTTATCTCCTCGATTTTCTGTCTGAGCAATCGCACCTGACCCGGCATCGGGAAGAGTTTGCGCACCATACCAAGTGCGTCTCCGGCGCCCACAGCGTCCATAAATTCACCGCGCATGATGCACGGGTCGATGAGACAATGTGCGATCATTTCGGCGTGCAAGCGCTCGGAGTCCACAACATCACCTTTCGTGCAACTTGCGGCGAGGGTGTAATATGTGGAATTGTCGATGGGCTTGAGTTTGATCGTAGCGCCGTTGAAGAGAATGGGTGAGGAAAGTTCAAACACTCTTTCTTTGTGGGCTTTTTTGCACTCTTGGACAATGAGCGCTTCAAGTTCTGTCATCATAACGTTTCTGCTCCTTTCGTTATGGGTTGTTGGGAGACAGAGTGAGCAGGGATCGAACCTACATCGGCGGCTTTCCGTTATCGTGGCCGTTGCTCTACCATTGAACTATCACTCTTTAGGGGACGGCGGGGCTTTCACCCGCGTTTCCGGGCGCGACCCGGCGTGTTATTCTTAGCCGTCACACTACATCCCCCAAACGCGGACGTTAGCACGCCCGCGTGCCGTCTGTCAACATCAATAGGCGTTGAAGTCCGTGTTGATGTTGTAGTTGTCGAACGTGAAGTCCATCGTCTCGTCGAGGACGGTGGAGTCCGTGGAAAGACGTCCGAGCTGGTGCTGGTCGATGAGACAATCATAGAGCGTCACGGAACGACGCCCACGATTGCTTTCGGGGTCGTTCATTTCGAACGTGATGACGAAATACAGACCCTTGTGCGTCTTGATGTAATTCTGGATCATCTGGCTGTAATCAGGAACGCCAGAGTAAATCGTGAAGTTGCCCGAACCGTTCGAGGAAAGACATTTGTGTTTCGTCAGAACGTCGTTGATGAGCTGCACTTCCTCTTTGTTCTGGTTGATCGTCGCGGTGATTTCCTTGAGCTCGAAAATGCGCCTACGAACGCCGTTGATTTCCAGATACGCCGTACCGAGGTTGCTGTTGAGAACATCGCGTCCGCGCAGGACAGCGGTATCGGCAGTCATATTGACGGCCGCCGCTCCGCTCGCGGAAGCCCCCATTCCCATACCAACGCTCGTGCTCACGCTACCCATAGCCGAGAATGCCGCAGAGGCACCGGTGTTAATATCAAATCCCATGATGGTATCTCCTATGCGATTGAGGCGGCGTAGCGCCGCCTGCGATTAGAAGGACATTGTAATATAGACGATTTCCATGCTGTCGTAGATGGTCATGCGGACTTCGAGGATGACTTCATCGGGTTTGTTGCCCGGACGGACAACCACGTCGTTCTGACCGTACTGCGCGATGCCGCGTCCATTGACGAGTGTGTCGAGGATTGCGCAGACGGACGCTTTAAACATATCGCGCCCGAGCGGGTCGTTTGTGACCTTGCCGACATACTGCGTTTCCCAGACGTATTTCACGCTGTTGCGGAACGTCTGAACGAGGCGCACGCAACGGTTTTTCTTGGCAGACTCGGAGACACCATCGTCGTCACCGTGGAGGCTGTTGATGTCTTTGGTGATACACCAGGCGCCGTCTTCGCGTTTGCTGATGGGCATAATACCTTTTTCCAGCCAATCTTCGAGCTGCCCGTCGTCCAAACGGACGGAGGGATCACCCGTGAGCGGGACGGGTGCGTATGTGAGAGCCTCGTTCCAGCTCGCACCCGCGCTCATCGCCGCGATGCAATAACCGGTGAGAGGGGCATCGCCGTCCATAGACTGCCCAACGACCGTGAGCTCCATTCTGTCATAGCCGTTCTCTAAGCTCGAACTTTCAGAACCGAGACAGATGACAGCACGGCGATCTTTGCCGTGATTGTCCGAGAGGTCGCCGATGTAATCCGCAACCGCGCTCTGGCAAGCCGCGTCCTGACGTTCGACGAACAGGACATTGAACATCTCGTCGGCGAGTAAACGGAGCGAGTCACCGAGGCCGATGATCACGCCGTGATTTCCGCCGGAGAGTGTGACGTCGGCGGCGGTCGGCTCGATATCCACGTTGTCGGCGACAGCCGTCCCCTCGGCGTCAACAACGGAGAGGTCGAGCACGGAGCCGTCGGGGAGATCGAACGAGGGATAGTGTGCGAGCGTCCCGGTCGATACGACGGGTGCGCCGACGACTTCTGCGCCGTCCATAAGGGACAGTGTGTAGACGCTGCCGTCCACTTCAATCTTTAAAGACAGACCGTCGATGTTGACGTTGTTGTCGAGTGCGACGTAATGATAGCTTGTCGCAAATACGTCGGACGAAATGGCGTCGGGTTCGATCACGCCGTCGGAGCCGCCGGAGAGATTGATCGCGTCCACGGGAGAGGGTGCGAACGTGTCTTCGCCGTCCAATCTAATCCAGATGTTGGGCTGGAACTTCGACCAAGACGTGAGTCTCTGACGATCCATCACGACACCATCGACAGTTGTGCGGACTTCTTTTTTGCCGTCCTGCAACGCCACAACGACGATGCTGATCTTGTTACCGAGGGTGCCGGCCTGCTGTGCGTAGGCGGTGAGGGCACCGGCAAGACGCTGGCAGCGGAGCGACCCTTCCGCATCCGACGGACCAACCCAAAAAGCGTCGCCGCTCGGGACGAGGGAGCTGATAGACTCGGAGACCGTTCCGGACAGAGACGTGAAAGACATACCCGCCGGATTGATCGGGCTCCCAGACACGCTCTTGTAAAGCTCTGCGACATACGTGTCGTCGTTACCCGAAACGAGTTCCTCGACGGACAGAGATTTCGCATAACCGGCCGGAATGGGATGAAGCTCGGCGTCGTCGGTCGTAAGGGCGAGAGACACTTTACCGGCAGACACAGACGCGCTCAGACCGAGGCCCGTCTGCGGATCGGGAAGTTTCCCCTTGATACCGAGCTTGATGTAAAGGTTGATGCCGTCGGCCTGCGCGGCGCGAATGGTCGCGGACGCCGCCGCACGACTTTTCGCGGGGTTGACGCAGATGAGGGTGTTGCAATACTGCGAGAAGATTTGCATACGGTCGTCGCTGTTATGACGGCCGATCTTTCCGTAGCAGTTGTCCCTCGCGTAATCGCCGAGCGAGATTGTCTCGACCTCGCCGCCCCAATTCTGCGGAGCGACCCACGCGAGAATACCTGTCGGAGAGAGCGCGGACTGCACGGGCTCTTGTGCTTGGAGCGCGAAATACGCGCCCGGGATGACTTTGTTCATGGAGACGAATTTACCACCAGCCATGACGTGACCTCCTTTCTAGGGTATTAACGAGACCGTGGCATCACACGATCCCATGAGTGTACCAGGCTTCGCGATGACGCGATACCTGCGCCAAAGTTTGAATTGCGTTCTGAGCGTGTCTTCCCTTGTTTGGAACACTAAGTCGCTCACGAACGGATACCATAACAACTGTGTCTCTTGCCAGCGTCTCACTTCTCTAATGCGACTCTGTATTGAGGAAATATCTTTTATGCTAGGTGAAAAGTAAACAGAATATGTGGTTGTCTCGACGAAAGTGTCTGGTTGTTCCCTCCTCGCGACCGTGTCTGTCTCTTCTATATACCACATTTCGTCTGAGCAGTCTTGAACGCAACGCTCTGTGAAAATTTTTGCGTCCGGAAACGCCTGTCTTATCTTGTCTATGTAGAATTTCAATTCTACTTCGATACCGTCGAATGCCATACCGTTGATCCTCCAAATCAGAACGGCGACGCGTCATCGTCGCTCATGTCAAAGAGCGACCGCCCACCGATGCGTTCCCATCCGCCCTCGTCCAGATAGTCTCTTACGTTTTGCTCGAATGCGTCCATGTCACCTGCCGACGAGCCTCGATAGCCGTTATAGGTTGTGGCAGGCGCTTTCTTCGCTTTCATCGTTCCGCTACGACGCTTTGCAGTGACACCGCCGATAAGTCTCGCACCGTCCCAATAGTCGTGTGCCGCGACCATTTTGAGGTGTTTGCCCCTTGCCCGACGTTCGACTGTCCTTGTTGCGCTCCGAAAAACCATACGCATGAAGAATTTTCCCTCTGCCGCCGGGCTCGTGTGCATGATGCGAACTGCCGAGACACCGTCCAAGTCCTCGGCGTCTACCTTAGAATATCCGTATGGTGTTACGCCGAGCGGAACTTCCTGCTCCGTATAGCCGTGCTGCCACGGGCCCTTTGGAACTCTTTTCCTGTAATACCAATGATATACGGAGTTGCGCATCATCTGCGCTCTGGCACGCTTAGATAGACGTTTTCGATTTCCTTTGAACGGCGCCGCCGCGGCGGGATCGTCAACACTCATGCCACCGTATTCGGCGGTCATGCGTTTGTGGTATAACAGTTTCCGCCACTCACCGTCTGGGAGCTGCACAAAACCGACGCGAGAGTGAGGAAACTGCGGGGGCGGATAGGGCTCGTGGCCGCGATCCACGGCACGCCAATAGTTGTCGTATCCGCCGGAGCCCCGCGTGCGTCCCTCGGTGAGAATATCCTTGTCGAAGTCCGACATCACGACACGCAGGCGTCCGTTGGCGTATCTCACACGGACGCGAAACATACCCGCGCTGCGCAAATATGCGTCTCTGAGCGGGGCGTAGCGTTGAAGCGCCATGTAGATCGCCCGCTTATACTCGCGTTCGAGCCAACGTGCGTTTCGTCTTATTTCGTCGGGAGACAGCCCACCGTTGTTCGGGAACTCCGCGTACCCCTTACGTCCGCTTGCCCATCGAAGTCGTCTCGCCATAGCTCAAATCCCTCCCGTTACAGTATCTTTCGTAACATAATGCGTCTGGCGCGGCGAATTTCGCGTGCTAGAGGTGGGTGCTTGTAGGTGTATCAGAAAGAGTCCAAAACGACACAAACGGGAGTTTTCGGTCAAACGTCTCCGTAATAAATCGCGTGTATGATAAAGAAGCAGTATACCGGTCGGTAACCCCCTCAAAAAAGCGTTAAAACTTTTTGGACGTGATTTTTTACTCACCCATAATAAAAAATTTCCGCGCGAAAATGTTTTATTGTTTTTGAGGGGGTTACCGACCGGTATAGTGACATATTCACGAGACGTATCACCCGAGGGCGTCGTCTGGCGTGTTTGTAGACAACATTTCGACATAAATCGGTTGTGTCTGTTTTGAGATACAAGTCGGTTACAGGTCATTCGACACACCTCATTCATTCACGTTCCAGACGGTAAGCTCGACGCGGGTATGCGTCGGGTAGGTGGCGAGACGCCCGACCACGAACTTCCTGCGCGGACGAATTTTCACCTCCACGATGTCCCCGTCGCGTATATCGACATCGGGGTGGAAGTGCACGCGATAGAGACCCTTTTTTGGCCACACGGCCGTCTCTGTGGACGCGTTATTGTCGTACCAGGGGTGCTGGGAGCAGTAACAGTCCACGTCCTCGTAAACGAGCTGTAAGCGCTCTATATCGCCGCCGACATCATCCTGCGTCTTGACGGTTCGATAGATGTCACAAGGCACGAGTGTCATAAAGCGGTCGTGCAGGATGTGCGCGAGCTTGTTCCATTTGACAATATCCATATCCTAACACCTCCGGTAGTTCGCGTCGGGATCACCAATAACTCCAAGCGGTTCTGCCACGAGCGGGCGCGGTTCGATTGGAGGACGACGATAGCGCGGCATGACGCGCCACATTTGGAGTTGTGCGGCATAGTTTTTCAAGAAGTCCATATTGGGATTTTGTTTGGCAAGGGAGAGGACATACGTGTCGTCTCTGTCTTGCGCCTCGAACTTCGCGTCGTCGAGCTCCACACGTTTGAGACCGCCGAGCGGATCACCGTTTCCTTGCGCGCCGGAGCCGTCCGCGACGGTCGGGGTGAGATAAAGCAGGATGTCGGCCGCTATTCGGCATTGGAGCCATTCGAGCTGAGGCGGAAGCACAGTCCTGTTCGTGTAATTAAGGATGTGCCCTTTCGCTTCGTCGAGACAGAAACGCACACGTGTTATGGAGTACGTCCTTTCCGACCCAACGAGTTCTTTAACAATTGCGAGCTTTTCTTCGAGAGTCATAACGCCTCCGATTGAGACGGCGCGCTTGGGAGGTTTCGCTCGATAGTGGAGCAATAACGCGGGGCGCGCGCCGTACCCCGCGAACTATGGAGCGAGTAGCTTACGGTTCAGAGGGTGTGACGTTGACCGTATCGGCTGTCACCTGAACGTCGCCGTTGACCTTGAGGATAGGCGTGTTGTCGATGCGCGTATCCTTGTGGACCGGATGAAGCACGCAGCAGCGCTCAAACATACCTTTGTCGAACGCCGGGAAGATGTGCGCTTCGATCGTGGTCTTGATGCGATCGGGGTCGGTCGTCTCGACGGTGCGGACAACCGTGCCGGTCTGATCGTCGTAATCCACGTCCGGACGTTTCGCCTGATTGCGAAGCATACCGCGGAACTGATCGGACTCTGCGCAGACGATATTGCCGAGACGGACGTTCGGGACGAGACAGACGTTGCCGTCGCGGATGTATTTGCGCTGCGCGACGTGTTCGCCGCCGAGGGTATCCTGGAAGCCCTGATTGTCGATGAGAAGCGAGAGACCGAGGGTGCGGAAGTAATCCATCGGGTCGGTGCGACGCATATTCCACAGCCATTCCTGGAGGGCCTCACCTTTCTTGACGCGACCCCAAGTGACCGAGTTCATAATCATAAGACCGTTGATACGACCATCGTTCTGAACGTCGTTCTGGAGCGCAAACATCTCGATGAGGTTGTTGATGTCGCCGAGGATGTCGTCTGCGGGGTCTTCCCAATCAGCCTGTGCCTGATAGACGTTGTGGTTCGCCCATTCTTTGTCGGCATCGAAGTCCGCCTGTACCATGCCGAACGAGCCGTCGTCGGTGCGGTTGCGGAATTGGAATTTACCGTACTGCAAAAGTTCGGCACGGAAATACTCAGCGTTCGTGGCAACACCGTTCATCAGTTCGAGGTAGTCCTGATATTTGTTGTCGAGGATGTCGAGGCT
>JAEEHP010000057.1 GCA_016280855.1 Bacteroidaceae bacterium | reverse complement strand
GGGCGAGGAACCCCATTCAAATAATCATGGCTCGCCCTTTAGGGCACAGGCTTTGCGAGCCATACCAACGCTCGATCTCTGATCGCTTGCTACTGAAAGGACGCAAGAACTCTGACGTAGGGCGGCCCTTGCCCGTAGTCAATTAAGCCCCTGCCCTGGAGAGGGCAGAGGGGTTTGGGGTGAAGGTTGAAGCCCCTTCTTATGAAGAAGGGGTGGGGGATGATGGAGGAGGGCGGGGCTTTGTTATTGGGGGAAGATGGGGTTGAAGTCGAGCTTGTGGGCGTAGAACTGGGCGCCGCCTTTGGTGAGATGGCGGGTGTCCTGGCTGATGAACTTCTTGTCGGGGGAGAAAATGGCCACCTCGCCGTCGTTGCCAACCAGTGCTGGAGTGAGCAAATCGATGTACTTGTCGTGCCATTCTGCCTTCATCTCGTTGTTGAGGCGGATGAAATAGGGCTTGATCCTGACGGTCTGCTGGAAGTAGTCCGGGCGATGACGGTTCTTGTAGAAGATGCCGTTGCTCTCACCGAAACTCTTGGTGCCAATGCCCCATACCTCCGCAGAGGGTTTGAGGCTCGCCCAGACGTTGTCGGGGACGGCATGCTTCCAGTTGTGAATGAAGATGTAGTCGGCCTGACTGACCCGTTCGAGGTGCTGTTTGTCGAAAAGCAGTACTTTGTCTTGGAAGAAGTAAGACAGGTTGATGCGGTCGGCCATCGCAGACTCCAAGAGGATGTTGGCCCAGTCGCGGGCGAAGCTGTTGCCGACGACGAGGACATTCAGTCGGCCATTACTGGCCGGGAAATCCCGGTCGTAGGCATAGATGCGGTCCACGTATTCGCCATGCATATTCCGATGGACACTGTCCATGCTGACATCCAGTTCAGGAATGTCGCGAACGACCCCGGCATGGAGATAGATGCCCAGGGCAGCGGCGTTGATCAGGCAGAAAGCCACCGACGTGACGATGCGCGTGGAGAGACCCACCTTGACCTTCTGTTCCACCCACCGATAGGAGAGGTAAGACAAGACCACGACAGCCACCAAGAAGACGAGGACAAACACAGGAGAGAGTTCGCCAGAGACGAAGTAGCGATAGAAAGCGAGGACCGGCTGATGCCAGATGAAGAGGCTGTAGCTCATCCTGCCTAAGAGACAGAGCACCTCCGTCTGGATGAGTGCGATGAACAAGCGACTACGGTTGTTAGCCGACAGCAGCAAGAGGACGGTGAGCCCCACCGACAGCGGCAATAAGACCATCTTGGGGACGGCGGTCAGCCCACTGTTGATGACGAGCAGCAGGAGGATGAGCGCCATACCACTAAGCCAACGGCAGTCTAAAAGCCTCCCCTGACGGTGGCTGAGCCACATGCCGGCCAGTCCGCCAGCAGCCAGTTCGAAGAACCGGTAATGGAGGAGGTAGAAGCGGTCGCCCACCGAGGCAGCCGGATTCAGGTAACATGCGAAAGACGCCACCGCCAGGCCGATGACGGTCAGCGAGACCGCCCTATCGAAACTGAAGCCGCATCGGCTGGCCAAGCCCTTCACCAACATGACGACCAATGGGAACAGCAAGTAGAACTCAAACAAGATACCGATGTACCACGTGTGCATCAAGGCCTTGTAGTCGTTGACGATGTCCCAGTAGTCAGCAGTCGTGATGGCCGCCAGGATGTTGTTGGAGAAGAAGTTGGAAGCCACGACCGAGCTACTCAGATTCTCGTAGTCGTCGGGTAGCATTCCCCAGTAGCCTACCAGCAGTGAGCAGGCAGAAGCCAGCAGGAGGAGCGGCAAGAGTCTGACGACCCGTTTCTCGAGAAAAGAAAGATAGCGGAACCGTCCGTCGGCCACCTCACGGATGACCTTCGGCATGATGAGGAAGCCATTGATGGCGAAGAAGACATCCACCCCCAGATAGCCGCACGAGGAGATCCCCATGTGGTAAAGCACGACGGCTATGATGGCAAACCCCTTCAGCAGGTCAAGGTCGTCTCTGTAGAACTTTTCAGACTGACTCATTCCAGATGCCTATCGGATGAACAGAAGTTCGCGGTATTTGGGGAGAGACCAGAGGCCATCCTCGACAATCATTTCGAGGTGGTCGATCTCGGAGCGGATCGCCTCCATCTTCGGGCAGACCGTGTCGTGGTAGGCGATGGCCCGGTCGTGGATGCTCTGGATGCGGTTGGCGACCCGACGCGCCTCGGTGAGTTCCTCGACGAGCTGTTCGATGCGCTCGGTGCGCTCGGCAATCTCCGTGATGAGTTTCATGTTACGTGCTGAGAGCCGATTGGCCTCCTCGGCCGGGAACACATCCTTCATGCCCTGTACGTTCTTGATGAGCTGCGACTGGTAGTGGGTGGAGACCGGGATGATATGGTTCATCGACAGGTCGCCCATCACACGCGCCTCAATCTGAACCGTCTTCACGTAAGTCTCCCACTTCACCTCGTTGCGGGCCTCGAGCTCCTTGCGGTTCATGACCTTCGTGGTCTCGAACATCCGGACACTGGAGTCGTCGAGGTAGTGCTCGATGATCTTCGGACAAGACTTCTCGACGTCGAGCCCCCGACGGGCCGCCTCCTGGACCCAAGCCTCGCTGTAGCCATTGCCGTCGAAGCGGACAGGCTTGCAGGTGCGGATATCCTCACGTAGGACGTCGATGATGGCCGATACCTTATTATCACCCTTGGCTATCTTAGCATCGACCCGCGCCTTGAAATCGAGGAGCGCTTCGGCCATCGCCGAGTTAAGCGCAATCATTGCTGAGGCACAGTTGGCCGAAGAGCCCGGTGCACGGAACTCGAAGCGATTACCCGTAAAGGCGAAAGGAGAGGTGCGGTTGCGGTCGGTATTGTCGATGATAAGGTCGGGGATCTGTGGGATGTCAATCTCCATGCCCCGCTTGCCTTTCAGATTAAAGAGGTCGTCCTTGTCGGAGAGTTCGATATGGTCGAGGAGTTCGGTGAGTTGTTTGCCGAGGAACGAGCTGATGATGGCAGGCGGCGCCTCGTTGCCACCCAGACGGTGCGCATTCGTGGCGCTGACAATCGAAGCCTTGAGGAGGCCGTTATG
>JAEEHP010000056.1 GCA_016280855.1 Bacteroidaceae bacterium | reverse complement strand
TTTCATTGTGTGTTAATAATTAAAAGTTCCGAATTCACTGTTGATGGTGAGGCTCTTAGGCCCTTCCTCGATGTGTCCGATGACCTGTGCGTCGATGTTGAAACTCTTGGAGATGGCGATGACCTGGTCGGCATCTTCGGGGCTGACATAGACCTCGAGACGGTGTCCGCAGTTGAAGACCTTGTACATCTCGCTCCAGTCAGCTCCGCTCTCCTCAGCGATGATGCGGAAGAGTGGCGGCACGGGGAACATATTGTCCTTGACGACACGGCAGTTGTCGCCCACAAAGTGCAGCACCTTGGTCTGTGCACCGCCGGTGCAATGCACCATGCCATGGATGCGGGGGCGCAGTTCGTCGAGCAACACCTTGACGACGGGCGCGTAGGTGCGGGTAGGGTAGAGGGAGAGGCGGACCACCGAGAGAGACCCTCCCCCCGCCCTCCCTGTAAGGGAGGAAGCGGTTACCTTTGAAGGTAGCGGATCTTGAAGCTTATAGCTTCCTGAATACACCAGTTCCTCGGGGACGACGTGGTCATACGTCTCGGGGTATTTCTCCGCCAGGTATTTGCTGAAGACATCGTGGCGGGCAGAGGTGAGGCCGTTGGAGCCCATGCCACCGTTGTACTCATGCTCGTAGGTAGCCTGTCCGAAGGAGGCGAGGCCCACGATGACGTCGCCGGGACGTATGTTGGCGTTGTTGATGACGTCGGCGCGTCGCATACGGCAGGTGACGGTAGAATCGACGATGATAGTACGCACGAGGTCACCCACGTCGGCCGTCTCGCCGCCTGTGGCGTAGATACCGATGCCCATGCTGCGGAGCTCAGCCAGCAGTTCGTCGGTGCCATTGATGATGGCGCTGATGACTTCGCCTGGGATGAGCATCTTGTTGCGGCCTATGGTGGAGGAAACGAGGATGTTATCTACGGCGCCCACGCAGAGGAGGTCATCGGTGTTCATGATGAGCGCGTCCTGTGCTATGCCTTTCCACACGCTGAGGTCGCCCGTTTCGCGCCAGTAGGCGTAGGCGAGGCTCGACTTGGTGCCGGCACCGTCGGCATGCATGATGTTGCAGTATTCAGGGTTGCCGCCGAGAATGTCGGGGATGATCTTGCAGAAGGCCTGCGGGAAGATACCCTTGTCGATGTTCTTGATGGCTGCGTGCACGTCCTCCTTGGCTGCGGATACGCCACGCGCCATGTATCGTTGTTTCGTTTCCATCAGAACTCTACGGTTGGTGCCTTCTCAGCTCCTGCTTCGGCAGCAAATGGTGTTTTCTTGTCGAAATTGAAGATCCACGCCCAAATGATATTGGGGAAGCGGCGTACGTTGACGTTGTAGCTCTGCACGGCTTCGTTGTAGAGGCGTCGCGACTCAGCAATGCGGTTCTCGGTGCCTTCGAGCTGTGCCTGCAACTCGGAGAACTGCTCGTTGGCTTTGAGGTCAGGGTAGTTCTCGGCGATGGCGATGAGTCGTCCCAGAGCCTGTGTAACCTCTCCTTGAGCAGCTTGAAACTCCTGCAGCTTCTCAGGGGTGATGCTGGAGGGGTCGAGTGTGATCTGTGTGGCACGTGAACGAGCGTTGACCACGGCTTCGAGCGCCTCTTTCTCATGTGCGGCGTAGCCCTTGACGGTGTTCACGAGGTTGGGGATGAGGTCGGCACGACGCTGATACTGCGCTTCGACGTCGGCCCACTTCTGATTAACGGTTTCTTCCTCTTCAACGAGCTTGTTGTAGGTGCAACTGGTCAGGCAGAATGCTGCCATGAGTGCCATGAGGATTGATTTGAATGTTTTCATCATTGCAAATAGTGTTTATGGGGTTAATATATTCGTCTGTTTCTTAGAATCTTCCGCTTGCTCCACCTCCTCCGAAAGAGCCACCGCCGAAGCTGCCTCCGAAGCCTCCGCCGAAGGAGTGGCTGCTGCCGCCTCCACCGAAGAAGAAGCCGCCGAGGCCTCCGGCTACAGCTCCGCCTGAGCCGCGGATGTCCTCGTCCCAGTGCAGCTCCTTGGTGAAATAACAATGCGAGCAGCGGTAGGTGTCGTGGTGGGTGCGTATGCCGAGGCGTTTGTTCCTGGTCGTGTAGCTCTTGATTTTCTTCATCTTATGTTGGTGGCAACTGGGGCAGAACGCCTTCTGGCGCTCGTCGTACCAAAGCCCAATGGCGATGAGCGCGAGTCCGATGAGCATGGCGATGACGAAACCGATGAGAGCACCGGCGTCTTCATTGTCGAAGTCCGATTCGCCCACTAATGAGGGGTCGCCATCGACGTAGTGAGTGATGGCGCGAACGGTGTTGAGCATGGCTGTGTCCCAGTCGCCTTCGCGCAGCGCTGGCAGCATCTGGTGGTTCTCGATGCGTTTGCAGATGGCATCGGGCAGTGTGCCTTCGAGACCGCGTCCCGTAAGGATGGTGTAAGCGCGGTCGCCCGTAGAGAGAAGGATGATGAGGCCGCTGTTCTGTTTCTTGCTGCCAATGCCGTATTTGCGTCCAAGCGCCATGCAGAAATCATAGGTGTCGCCGCCTTTGATGTGCTCAACAACGGCGAGTACCGTCTGCACGCCATGCGCTGCTTCCATCTTACCAAGCCAGAAATTCAGTGAATCCACAGCTTCCTGAGACAAGAACCCATCGGGGTTCGACACATACTGTGTCTTGTCCTGCAGGTAGGGTATGGGCAGGCTTTCAGGGGTGTAGGTGGCTGCATGCAGCGCAGCGACCAATACCATACATAGTATCGTTAATCGTAGTCTCATACGTCTTGTTCGTTCCAGAACTTCCATGAAGCAACGGCTTGGCGATGGAGCATCTCGAGACCACTTTTGACGGTGGCTCCGAAGCGGCGGCCTTCGCGCATGAACTGGGTCACCTCGGGATTGTAAACGAGGTCATAGAGGAGGTGGCGTGGGGAGAGGGCTGCATAGGGGATTGTGGGCGCTGCATCTACTTTGGGGTACATGCCGAGGGGCGTGCAGTTGACGATGACGGTGTAGTCGGCAAGGAGCGCCGGGGTGATGTCGGAGTAGGTGAAGGATTCCACGGCGACGGAATCGTCATGCACAGCCACGGAGCGATGGCGGCTGACGTAGCGCCATTCGAGGCCGAGGCGTTCGAGGCCATGGCAGATGGCTTTCGAGGCTCCACCTGTACCCAGGACGAGAGCACGCTTATGATGCGGCTGCAGGAGGGGGCGGATGCTGTCCATGAAACCGATGATGTCGGAGTTGAACCCTTTGAGGACAGGGCGGCTGGTGCTATCCGGCCGCGTGATGCGAATCACGTTGACAGCCCCTATGGCACGGGCCTCGTCGGACAGTTCGTCGAGGAACGGGATGACAGCCTGCTTATGGGGCAGCGTGACGTTGAGGCCGCGCAGGTTGGGGTGCTCAGCAATCACCTGCAGCAGCATGTCGGCCGACGGCAGCTCGAAGTTGAGGTATTCGGCATCGATACCCTCT
>JAEEHP010000055.1 GCA_016280855.1 Bacteroidaceae bacterium | reverse complement strand
TTGTCTTGCCCGTTACTTGTTAAGATTTTCACCGATGACGCTGAGGGCTCCCTCTGTGAGCACAAGCACGTCTGCGTCGAGCACCTTGTAGGTGTTCAGCGCAGAAGCAGCCATCACTTTGGCGCGCTCGATGTTTCGAGCCGACAAATATACGGCTTTATCTGCACCTGGCAAAACGAAAAGGGCCTTTTTGCCATCAACTTTAAGATTATTTATGACTTCGACGAAGTTTTTGGTCTTCGGAGCCTCGAAAGTGAAGTCTTCAACGACCACGATAGCGTTCTCCTGAGCCTTGTAGGCGAGGGCGCTCTTGCGGGCGAGACGACGTACCTTCTTGTTGAGCTTGAAGCCATAGTCGCGGGGCTGGGGACCGAACACGCGGCCACCGCCGACGAGGACGGGTGAATTGATGTCACCACGGCGTGCGCCGCCACCGCCCTTCTGGCGGCCGAGCTTGCGGGTGGAACCGCTCACCTCGGAACGCTCCTTGGCCTTGGCAGTGCCTTGGCGCTGATTGGCAAGGAAGAGGCGGACATCGAGATAGATTGCGTGGTCATTGGGCTCAATGCCATAGATGGCATCGTCGAGGACTACCTTACGACCGGTATCCTGACCTTTGATATTCAATACACTGACTTCCATCTTACTTAATAACGCTTACGATTGAACCTTTGAAACCCGGGATGCTGCCCTTGATGAGGAGCAGGTTGTGCTCGGGAATCACCTTTAACACTTGCAGGTTGTGAGTAGTCACGCGGACGTTACCCATCTGTCCTCCCATGCGCAGGCCCTTGAAGACCTTAGCGGGATAGGAGCATGCACCGATGGAACCGGGCTTGCGCAGACGGTCGTCCTGACCGTGTGTGCTCTGGCCTACGCCGCCGAAGCCGTGACGCTTCACGACGCCCTGGAAGCCTTTACCTTTACTCGTGGCGATCACATCGACGAAAGCAGTATCGTTGAAGAGATCCACTGTGATGGTGTCTCCAAGATTCACATCTTCGAAACCTGTGAACTCGGCCAAGTGGCGCTTGGGTGTTGTACCGCTCTTGGCGAAGTGTCCGAGCATGGGCTTGGTGGTGTTCTTCTCCTTAGCCTCCTCGAAGCCGAGCTGCACGGCAGCATAGCCGTCCTTCTCAACGTTCTTCACCTGGGTAACTACGCAAGGACCTAATTCGATAACAGTGCACGGCACGTTCTTGCCGTCGGCACTGAATACGGAAGTCATTCCGATTTTCTTTCCTAATAATCCTGGCATTTCTGTAATTAATTAATTGGTTTTTTCAGATTTTCCAGATTTTCTAAATGCTCTAGATATTCTAGATGGTCTAGACGGTCTGGACTTTCTTGATTTTCTAATCTTATACTACACTTTGATCTCTACTTCCACGCCGCTGGGCAATTCGAGCTTCATGAGCGCATCTACGGTCTGAGCGGTGCTGGAGTAGATGTCGATGAGGCGCTTGTAGCTGCTGAGCTGGAACTGTTCGCGGGCCTTCTTGTTGACGAAGGTTGAGCGGTTGACGGTGAAGATGCGCTTGTGGGTGGGGAGGGGAATGGGTCCGCTCACGATGGCACCGGTAGCCTTCACTGTCTTGACGATTTTCTCAGCGGACTTGTCCACCAAGTTGTGGTCGTAGGACTTCAGTTTGATTCTGATTTTCTGACTCATGATTTTGATTAACGATTTTGTGAATGACGATTTACGATTGTTTTGTTTTCAGGGCGGGGCTGCCAAAGAGTCATTTGCTCGGCAGCCCTGCCGTTAGACGAGGTCAACGCGTCCGTGTGCTTCCTCGAGCACTGCCTTGGCGATGCTGCTGGAGACGGGTGCGTGGTGGTCATAGGTCATGCTTGATGTGGCACGGCCGGAGGTGATGGTACGCAGGGCTGTGACGTAGCCGAACATCTCGCCCAGGGGTACCATGGCCTTGACGATGCGTGCACCGCTGCGGCTGGTGTCCATGCCTTCAACTTGTCCGCGACGCTTGTTGAGGTCGCCGATGACGTCACCCATGTTCTCCTCGGGGGTTACGACCTCGAGTTTCATGATGGGCTCCATGAGCACTGGCTTGGCCTGTGCGCAGGCATTGCGGTAGGCCTGTATGGCTGCGATCTCGAAGGAGAGCTGGTCGGAGTCCACGGGGTGGAACGATCCGTCGAGGAGCTCTACCTTGAGGCTGTCCATGGGGAAGCCGCCGAGCACGCCGTTCTTCATGGCGCTCTCGAAGCCCTTCTGCACGGAGGGGATGAACTCCTTGGGGATGTTACCGCCGGTGACGCTGTTGATGAACTGCAGGCCTGTGCCTTCGAAGTCGTCGTCCACGGGACCTACGTTGACGATGATGTCAGCGAACTTACCGCGTCCGCCGGACTGCTTCTTGTAGACCTCGCGGAGGTTGACGGTCTTGGTGATGGCTTCCTTGTAGTTCACCTGGGGCTTGCCCTGGTTGCACTCTACCTTGAACTCGCGCTTGAGGCGGTCGATGATGATGTCGAGGTGCAGCTCGCCCAT
>JAEEHP010000054.1 GCA_016280855.1 Bacteroidaceae bacterium | reverse complement strand
TTGTTCTCGATCTCATTGTCGGGGAGGGCAATCTCGAGCGTATGGCCCATGCCGTCGAACTCGCCGGAGAACCAGTAGCTGGGGCTCAGGAAGGCCGTACGGTCCTTGTAGTCCACGTCGGTCATCAGGCGGGCGCTGTGATACTCGCCACCCAGCTCATGATCCTTCACGAACCAGTCCACGCAGTCCTTGTCCTTCAGCAGGAAGAAGCCCTCGGCATCGCGCTCGGCGAGGAAGGGATTCCAGTAGTAGCAGTTCTGGCACTTGCCGCCCACCATGACATGCTTGGGAGCCTCGGCGCCGCCCTCATTGTTGAAAACGGTTCCCTCGCCCACGTTACCGGCGCAGTCTGCAACAGTGCCGTTGGCAAACACCTGTTTGTGGGTATTGAAGGGCACGGGATACTCGTCCTCGCCCAGCGTCTGCGTCCATACGATATTGCTCTGGTCGCTGTTCAGGACGAAGCAGGCATTACCGTTCTTCAGTTCCTCCTCGGTAATCTGGATACCCTCGTCGTCGCTTGTATCCTTCTCGCGCGTCAGATAGAGGTTCATGCCGACGCGTATGTTACCGGCGTTACGGGCAACGCTGCGCGTATTGTCGGGATTGGTAGCCAGCCTCATCTTGGTCAGCGACAGGTTGTTCATGACGATACAGCGTGCGTCCAGCCATCCGATCAGGCCGCCGCAGTTGGTCGTGGCCTCGCCGACGATCTCACCGGCAGCCAGGCAGTTGATCAGCTTGCCGCCGATGTACTGAATACCCACGATACCACCGTGAGTGCCGTCGCCCGACTTCGAGCTGTTGATGGTCACCTTCGAGATACAGGAGGTGATGGTACCGCGGTTATAGCCGGCAATACCACCAGCGAAGGAGTTCCCCGTGGTAATCTGTCCGTCAACAACCAGGTTCTTCACTACGCCCTTCCAGCCTATGTACTGGAACAGACCGCTGCCGTTCACCGTGGGATAGGCATCGAGCGTTACGGTGTGGCCCTGTCCGTCGAATACACCGTCGAAGCGGTTTGCGTCCGAGCCGATCATGGGCATGTCAGCATCGCAAACCACATCCGCCGTCAGGACGGCATTTGCCAGAGTCTCACCACCATTCACCAGTTCGGCAAAGGCGCGCAGGTCGCCGGCCGAACCAATCTGGTAGGCATCACCGGTCTTGTCGATGGCCCACACAGTCGTACCAGTCAGGCAGAGGATTGCCGTCAGGCACACATTAAGTAGTTTTTTACTCATAGGATGTTAATTAAGTTTGTTAATGATAAGTTTATTAAAAGGTTTAAAGTTCAAAGTTTAAAGTTGAGCTGCGCTCTACTCCCTTCACGACTCGGCCATTCGTAAGCAAGCTTCCGATGGCGCTCGCTGCTTCAGGAGTTTAAAGGTTGCTTGTCGTTTTCTGCTTGTTTTTATACTTTAATTATGCAAATATACGCCTTTTCACGATTCCGCACAAATTTTTGGTCAAAATAATTCAATGAAATGCCTGTTTTATGACTCGAATCAGGGAAATTGCTAAGTTAATGGATTGAACTTTCTTAAGTTCTGCCTGCCATATTAAACACATATTTTACTCATACGCTATAAAACCTCTACCGGTTCTCTATAAAACCACTATAAGGTCTCTATAAAACTACTATAAGGTCTCTATAAAACCACTATAAGGTCTCTATAAAACCTCTATACGGTCTCTATACCATAGGAATAGCGTTTTTATAGAGATTTTATAGAGAATTTATAGACTTTTTACTTAGGGCTTAGACAATAGTAACCTTTGTCACCGTTTAATCGTTGCTACACATAGAACAAGTGTCCATTTCCGGACACGTTCTTTGTCCAATAATGGACACTTTCTTTTGACGCATCACTCATTATCAGCATGTTACGAGTTTGGCACGATCTTTGTATGTAATAAGGTGAGTAATTGCCACGCAGGTTCTCCGCGAAAGTGGAAAAGTGGAAATCGGCACCTGCAGGAACGCCGCGAGAGAGAAAGAAGACAAATTATAAACAAATAAAGCAAAAAGATTATGAACACAGAAGAAAGAACAAACAGTTTGAATCAGATGAGTCAAGAACAATCTGCCCCCTCTCTACAAGAGAGGGCGGGGGGAGAGTCCGTTATCAAACTGAGAGGAATCAACAAGATCTATCGTACCGACGAAGTGGAGACACAGGCGTTGGAGAATGTGAACCTGGAGGTAAAGAAGGGTGAGTTCCTGAGCATCATGGGTCCCTCTGGCTGCGGCAAGTCAACGCTGCTGAATATCATGGGCCTCCTTGACGAGCCAACCAGCGGCGAGATTGAGCTGTGCGGCACGAAGATTGACCCGAAGCTCTCTGACAACCAGATGGCAGAGATCCGCAACAAGACGCTGGGCTTCGTGTTCCAGAGCTTCCACCTCATCTCAACGCTCAACGTACTGGACAATGTGCAGATACCGCTCATCTATCGCGGCGTGCGCAGCGGCGAGCGTCTGCGCCTGGCCAAGGAAGTCATCGAGCGCGTGGGTCTCAGTCACCGCATGAAGCACCGTCCCACTCAGCTCTCCGGCGGTCAGTGCCAGCGCGTAGCCATCGCCCGCGCCATCATCGGCAATCCCGAGATACTCCTTGCCGACGAGCCGACAGGCAATCTGGACTCCAAGATGGGTGCCGAGATTATGGAACTGCTGCACAAGCTGAACCGCGAAGACGGCCGCACCATCGTGATGGTGACGCACAACGAGCAGCAGGCCCAGCAGACCGACAGGATTATCAAGTTCCTCGACGGTAGACAAATCATGTAGAAGACCCACCCCCGACCCCTCCCGTAAAGGAGGGGAGAGAGGTTACCTTTCAAAATATGCTTTATCCTAAAATCTTATAGCAGCCTCAACATAATGAAAACCAACAACGAAACATCGCGCCAGCCGCTCCCCTCCATTACGGGAGGGGCAGGGGGGTGGGTCTCCCATGCCTTTGCCCTCATTCGCGCCGACAAGCTGTTCTCCACCATCTACATTGCGGGCACAGCCGTTGCCATTGCCTCGGCTATGGTGATTGCCATCGTGCTGAACATGATGCTGATAGATATTGCGCCGGAATCCAACAGAAGCCGGACGCTGTATCTCTACAGCGAGATAGGCACAGAGACGGCCAGGGCAAACGGCGAGAGACTTTACTCGGGCCTCTCTACCGTGTCACTGGACTCGTGCTTCCGACAAATGAAATGCGTGGAGGCTGCTGCAGGCGTCCTTCCAGTTGAAGCATTCAAGTTCCAGGCAACCGATGAACATCTGGCCAACAACTTATCCGTATCGACGATGCCTTGCGACTATGACTTCTTCCATCTTTACGAGTTCAACTTTTTGGAAGGCCGTCCCTTCTCAGAGAAAGAGTTCCGCGACGGTGAGCGCGTCTGCGTCATCACGGATAAAGTAGCCCAAATGTTAGGTCTCCCCGCCCTTACGGAAGGCTATTCCATTTACATCAACAAGCAGCCTTTCCGCGTTGTTGGCGTAGTGAAAGCCGTGAGTGCATTCATAGATTTTGCAACGGCAGACATCTATTCCCCGTATTCCGCAGATGGGATGGGGTTCTGGC
>JAEEHP010000053.1 GCA_016280855.1 Bacteroidaceae bacterium | reverse complement strand
GAACGAGCCGTCGTCGGTGCGGTTGCGGAATTGGAATTTACCGTACTGCAAAAGTTCGGCACGGAAATACTCAGCGTTCGTGGCAACACCGTTCATCAGTTCGAGGTAGTCCTGATATTTGTTGTCGAGGATGTCGAGGCTGCCGGGGATATGCCCGTAGTTTTCGATGAAGCGGTTGATTTCGCGGAGTTCAGATGCATAAATCTGGATGCCCTCGCTGAACTCGGGGATTTCATATTCCGAGAAGCTCAGTTTGCGGGAGCCGCGGATCGTACGTTTTGCATCGGGATCGCAAAGGTTGAGGATGACGTTGGTGTTTTTGTAACCCTTGATCGTGCGGACTTTCTCGTCCACCGTCCTTTTATAAGGAAAGAACGGAGCGAGGATTTTGTTGAAGTTGCTGTCACGCACACCACGCCATACGGCGAGCAGGTTCGTGGGGTTCCAATATTGTGCAATCGGACGTGCCATAGTTGCCTCCTATCAGACAAATTTAACGACGGTGATGATGTTGCTGGGATAATCGGCGGACGCGAACGCACCCGGCATGACGCGCAGGGTGAGCTCTTCGCCGGCATGACAATGGAAGCCGTTGCGCGCTTTGATTGTCACGGTGCAGTCGCCGGTGCTTTCCACAACAGACGAGACATAGACGGGATAGTTGTAGTCGGAAATCTGCCAATCGAGGATGTCCTGCGTGTTGTTGAACGCGAACGGCGAGATGGCGTTGACGACAACGGACGATGTGATCGTCGCACCAGCCGCGAACGCACCGGCACTGACAGAGGCAGCAGCGGTCTTGTTCTTGATGGCGAAATAGCCCGCGGGAACGCTGGTGTTGTCATCACCGGGATTGGAGAAGACGATCGTCTTGGGGAGAGACGTGAGCGCATTGGCCGTCGGAGCGGCAGGGAGATAGTCGGGGTTGATGTGAGCGTGCGTGAGAAGCGTAAACATGACGCCGCCGCTGCCCGCGGGAACGACGACATCGCGAAGCACGATGCCGATCGCGCCTGTGCCGTTAGTCGGCCAGATGGTTCCGGCCTTGAGAATGTACTCGCCGTCTTCGAGGACGAGATTTGCATTACCCTCGTTCACCCACTGCGTGATGCCGGTGTAATGGTCGTCTTGCAGGAAGTACGGATTTTTGTGCCAACAAACGTGTTTAGCCATTGTTTAACCTCCAATAGAGATCGCCCCACGTTTCAGGCGTCCGATTACACCGTTGACGTAGGCGTCGTTTAAGGACTTGAGTTCTGCCTGTTCTGCCGCGTCAGTTTGAGCTTTCGTCTGCGGAACGGGCTTGAATAGATAAGGATGCGATTTATAGAGTGCCGCGCAGGCTTTGTCGGCGTCCATGCCGTCCGATATTTTCTCTGTGATCATACGAACGACGAGGTCGTTGTCTTGGGGTGTGAGGCGGCGTTCGGCGAGTGCGGAACGGATGTCGGCGGATTGAAGCTGCGAGCGAAGTTCGGCGATCTGCGCTTTCATGGCGTCGAGACCGGTGTCGTTCTGAGCGGGTGCTGCGGGGACCGGTGCCGGTGCCGGGGCAGGAGCCTCTGGCGGGACGGGGGTCCCGACGTTTTCGTTCGTCGCGGTCACTTCTGCGTCGGACATTGCGGACTCTGGGGAGACGGTAGATACAGGGGGTGCAGAAATTTGTTCGATTGCCATAATTGCTCCTTGACAAAAGAAAAAAGATAATGAATAATGCCACCATTCCCCGAGCGAGATAGGGGATAGGCCACGGTGACATCAAGTATATTATTACCGTGTCCGGTTAGTATCATCATTGTTTTATGGGAGTGCAAGTAAAATGAGTGACAAATTCGAAAAAAAGGTGGTGTTCGACGTGGAGGTTCTACCCCATCTCTTTATCTTGTCCTATCAGTGTGTGAAAGGCTATGAGCGTTTCGACGTTCCGCATAGCGTTCATACCCCGATGGCGGCCTATCAGGTGCTCAAGGCTTACGAGAATTATCTGTTCATCGGGTATAACAGCAACGGCTATGACGATTATATCTGCTCGGCGATCATCAAGCGCGAGGGAAACATTCAACCCGAAGAGTTGTTCGAGATTTCCCGCCGCATCATCGAGCTCAATGAGACCCCGAAAGGTGCACTCTCGTTCAAGAGTTACGACTGCTTTGACCCGATCGAAGCCGGTATGCGTTCGCTCAAGATGTTTTGCGGATCAGCCGGTTACAGCACATACGACAGCCCGTATTCATTCAAGGATGACCGCCGTTACACGCCCTCGGAGATCGAGGAAATGGAACTCTACTGTAACCAAGACGTGGATTACACGACGAGCGTCTTTCTTGGGGAGACCGCCTTTTACGAGGCGTCGCTCGCCAGGCTCGACATTCTGGAAGAGGCCGGCGTCACGCCGAAAGCGCCGCTCGCTATGGTGTGCTGCCGTTCGGCGGCTTTCGGGCGCAGGCTGTTTGAGGGACTCTGTTCATCAAGGGACCCGCTGGACGACCGCCGCACGACGATAAAGTTTTGTAGAGATTATGCGCAGAGCCCCTACGAGGAAGTTCGTTCGGCGTATCAGTTCTATCTCGACATCGTGAGGGAGGCCGACGAAACGAGCTCGGATACAGACTTCTACAAGCGACTTCCTCCAGCCATTACGTTGGACGGTGTGGACGTGACGCTCGGATGGGGAGGCGCACACGGTGCGCTCGATAAATATACCTACTTCGCCGAGCGCGACAAGGGCGTGGCGTTGTGCTACGTCGATGTGTCGTCTATGTATCCCACGTTGCTTGTCGAGCACGACCTGTTCCCGAAGACCTTTACGCCCGCGGCGCGCTATGTGTACGAAAAGGTTTACCGCTCCCGCTTGACCTATAAAGCAAATCACGACGAGGCGAAGAGCCAGGCGTGCAAGCGTATCATCGCGTCTTTGACGGGTATGTTGAAAGACAAGTTCGCGTGCTTCCGTGCGGCTTGGGCGAATAACAGTATCGTCGTCAATGGCCAGCTCTCGATCCTCGATTTGTGCTGCCGGCTGCTCGATGGTGGTATGGGCAAGTGGCATCTCGTTCAGGTCAACACCGATGGCGTTATGATGGAAGTCCCCGACAACGCGACCGATCTCGGCGTCTACAACGAGATCGTTCAAGGTTGGTGCGCCGATTACAAGTTCGGTGTGTCTGGGAAGCGCCCGACGGCTCTGGTGCAGAGTAACGTCAACAACTATTACATGGTCTGCGACGGCAAGGAAACGCGCAAGGGTATCACCTACAACATGAACGAGCGCTATTTCCGCAACCTCGTGGCGGTTCGTAGAGCGACTGTGGATTGCCTGTGCGAAGGTATTACGCCGCACGAGGCCCTCAAGCGCTATACCAACATTCGCGACTACTATGTGCTCATCAAGAATACCGATACGTTCCCTTATCTCTGGGACCTTGTTTCCGACGAGAAAAAAGAGGCGCGTTGTATTAGATGTTTGGCCGTAAAAAATAATGTAAAAGAGGTATTGACTCGCGGTCTCACACCGTGCTATTACATCAAGGCAAGGAGGGCGGATGCGGTGAAAGGCGATAAGCTCGCGAATTTCCCCACGTTCGCAATCGAGGTCGGTGACGATATACGCAACTACGACGAAGCGGCGTTGTGGGAGGTCTTGGATATCGACTATTACGCCGACCTCGTTCAAAGTGCTATCAAGGATTTCAAGATGGAGGAGACGACGAAATGACCGATTTTGTTAGACGAGCGCCTGCAAAGACGCGCTCGAAGATGCGTTCGGTATGTGTGCCGATGGACCTCGCAATTCGTATTTCGCATTTGCCTGTGCAGACGCAAAAATACTTGCGCGAGTCCCTGCGGTCTTTGTATGAGATAACACTTTCCAAGATGGTGGGAGGTAAGGAAGATGGAAGAGTTTGATAAATCATTGCTCGCATTCAGTTGCGGCGTCAGTTCGAACGAAGAAACCGTCCAGCTTTTCTTTACCCCTCGCCCTGAACTCGCCAATTACGAGCTCAGCCCTGCGGAAAAGCGGGTGTTGCTCGACAAGACGGTGGAGTTGTTTGCTGCGGAGGTGGAGCTTGCGGAGAGTAATCCCGACGGCTATCTACCTATTGCCCGTCCGGAAAAGAAAGAAGTCAAGCGACTTTACGATTTGTTCTGAGGAGCGGGAGTATGGTTGCGCGTCATATAAGCGAAGAGCAATTACAATCCCGTATCATCATGTGGTGGGATCGGAACTGCGCTCGTTTCGGCGCGCAGCCCTCCGATCTGGTTCATATCCCGAACGGACTTATGTGTGCCGGCGCACGGAGGCGTTGTCTATCATTGGGCGTCCGTCCGGGTATGCCAGACCTTATGATGCTCGTTCCCCGTGGCGGTTATCACGGAATGTTTTTGGAATTGAAGCGACCGGGGCGTGATGTGGCGGCGGGTCTGAGCGATGATCAGATGCGCGTCATGCGTCGGCTGAAATTATTAGGTTACTTGTGCTTTGCTACAAACGATTATGACCAAGCCGTCGGTCTAATCACAGATTATATGGAGTTGTTATGACTATTTTGTTTACGGATTGCCGTCTTCGTTACGCTCACCTCACCGACACGGTGCTCGACAAGTTGTCCGGGAAAGAGGTTTACAAATGCCTCCTCGAAATCCCTGCAACGAGCGACAACATCTCGAACTTGGAGTCGGAGATCGAGGGAGCAATCGACTACGCAGTGGAAAACAAGGTGAAAACCCTCGGCCCGCGCGCCTCGAAAACGCCCCAGCATTCCCCGGATATCGACAAGATGATGTCGGAGGACGGGAAGTGGCTGCGTGTGAACGTGAGCGTCGCGAAACCCATCACGGTTTACGACCGCTTCGGAAAGGTTCAGAGCAGCTGTCAGGTGCGCTCGGCGAACTCGGTGGACGTTCAGTTGTTTGCGTATAGCTGGGTCCACGGTCAGTCGTGGGGTATCAAGCTCTGCCCGAAAGCCTTGTGTTTGCGCGAGGATATCGAGGAGCTCATCAAGAAGCAAGAGGACGGGGCGGGAATGGACGCCGGATGCGAGTTCACGTTCGACGCGCCGGAGACGGTGAAAGGCGTGATCCCGTTCTGAAATAAGGATGTTCTGAAATAAGGATGTTCTGAAATAAGAGTCATTGAAAACGCACGTTATTGTCGTTTCGGTCGTCGAGATGACAATAACGTTGACGATGGAGAATTTGAGAATGGCTAAAAGCAGAAAAAAGAAGATTGAGGAAGCCCAACAGGCATACGACAAGGGCGAGCCGATTATGACCGACGCGCAGTTCGATGCGTTGGCCGGTAAGGACGGCGCGCCGTTGTCCGCGAGTAAAGGCGGGAAAGTCACCCACGAGGTTCCCATGCTTTCGCAGGGTAAATGCCACGCTCTGAACGAGGTTGAGGATTGGAAAGCCAAATGCGGCGACGTGAAGTATTCGGTGACGTTGAAGCTCGACGGTATCGCTTGCTCGTTGCTCTATGTGAATGGACGTCTGATGTGCGCGTCTACACGCGGCGACGGTGTGGCGGGCGAGGATATCACCCCGAACGTGCGTACCTATGGACGTAATATCCCGTGGCAGTTGCGTGAGAATATCACGATAGAGGTACGTGGTGAGCTCGTCGCTCCATCGGATCGCGATAACGCCAGAAACTATGTCGCTGGCTTGTGTTCCAGAAAGGGCGCGGCAATCGTGCCGGAGGACGACGGCTTCGAGTTCTATGCGTGGGATGTGTTGTCTCAGGCGTTCGATTACGAGTTCGACAAGCTCAACTATGTGCGTTCGCTTGGTATAAAGACCGTGCCGGGGTGCGTGGTTGGCAGCATGGAAGTCTCGGAAGAGGTGTTGAAGCTAGAGGACGGGCGCGGAGATATCCCCGCCGACGGCGTGGTCGTGAAGTGTAACAGCCGGCGTCTACAAGAGCGGCTGGGTGCCACCGCGCATCACCCGCGTTATTCAATTGCCTACAAATTTGCGCCCGATAGCGTCATTACGCAGGTCGAGCGCATCGAGATTACGGTCGGCAAAAAGACGGGAAAACGCACACCCGTCGCTTATATCACACCCGTTATGTTGGGCGGGGCAGTAGTAAAAAAGGTTTCTCTCGGCTCCGAGGACGCGATGGCGCGCGTCGGTGTTTCCGAGGGATGTTCTGTGGAAGTTACCCGTGCGGGTGGAGTGATCCCGCACATCGTTCGTGTTGTTCGATAGGGCCCGATAGGGTTCGCGTCGTTCGTAGGAGGTTGTTATGCACAAGCAAGAGATGATCGACAAGATCAGAGAAGTTAAGGGTTGTAGCCGTCGTGAAGCTGCGGAGATGTTCGAGACGGTGATTGACATCATTCGTGTCGCATTGAAGAGCGAGGGCGAGGCGGCAATCCGCGAGTTCGGAACGTTCAAGCGTGTTACGCGCGCAGCCCGCGAATGTCGCAATCCGCGCAACGGTGAGAAAATCGCGCTGCCGGAGCACGAGGTCGTCGTATTCAAGCCTGCCAAAAGTTTCTTTGGAGGCGATGAGTGATCGTTTTACTACTCGCGCAGTGGTTCATAACACCACAGCCGATGCCCGCTTGCACAGAGGTTTGGGATGAGTCTGGAACGTGTCTCTATTGGTATTGGGATGATGAGCCGGATCACCCAAATCCTTGCGATGTCGATTGCATTGATGTTGTGCCAGAACGCTGCGGCGTTACCGAGTCACGAGTGTCAAAGCGTTCGTGAGGATGTCGAACGATGGCTGCGAGACGAGGGGGCTTCGCCGGATTATTACTGGCTGATGGTCGCCGAGTCTCGATGCCGTGAGGGTGCGGT
>JAEEHP010000007.1 GCA_016280855.1 Bacteroidaceae bacterium | reverse complement strand
TCTGGCGGGCGACATGGACGCGGAGGGCGAGCAGCTGCGCCAGAAGCTGGCCGAATACTTCGGTGAGGCGCGCTGCCGCATCGTCGAGTGGCACCTCGCCGGCGACGGGACGGGCGCCGAGGTGATGGCGAAGGACGCCAACGAGATGCTCATGACCCACGGGGCCGACGCCGTGCTGCAGTGCATGAACCACGCCCGGCCCTGTCCGATCACGGGCGTGGAGACCGTCGGCGACTACCGCGAGCGCGCCAAGCAGATATGGCTCCACGGGGTGACGCCGGGCAAGAAGGTGGGGTGGGGCGAGTTCGACGACCACGTGCAGTTCGAGGCGGGCCGCTCGCTGATCATCGTCGGGGAGCCGAACACGGGCAAATCGACCTTCGCCGACGACCTCATCCTCAACCTGGCGCTGCTCCACGGCTGGAAGGCGGCCCTCTACTCGCCGGAGATGTTCCCGCCCGAACGGCATATCGACCGTCTGGCCACGACCATTGCGGGGCGCCGCTTCCGCAAGGAGGAGGTGGTCAGCGAGCGGGGCATCGACTACCGGCGCACGGCCATCCCCGAGCCGATGGCCGACCGGATCCTCGACTGGATGCAGGACAACGTCTTCTTCATCACTGAGGAGTCGGGGCGCACCATCCATAAGCTGCTCCACCGGGCGGAACAGTTGCAGCTGCGCTACGGCATCCGCCAGCTGCTGCTCGATCCCTTCAACTACATCCAGCTGCCCGACGGGGCGAAGTCGGACACGATGAAGATCGGCGACGTGCTGGCGGAGATCGAGCTCTTCGCTCACCGCACGGGGATCCTGGTGATCGTCGTGGTGCATCCCTCGAAGCCGCAGAAGGGTGAGCAGATCGAGTCGCTCTACAACGCGTCGGGCTCGGCGGAGTTCCGCAACCGTGCCGACTACGGGCTGGTGCTGGTCAACGACGACCGGGCCAACCGTGCGGGGTGTCCGGACCTGCACTTGCTGAAGGTGATCGTGGATAAGGTGCGCGACGACGCGATGGGTCACAAGGGCATCTGTCACCTGACGTTCGATGCGGAGAACTACCGGCATGGCTTGGTGCGCACGGAGCATGTTACCGACCAGCTGAACCGCATCGTGCTGCAGCCCGTGAGTCATCACTGCTGGCTCGACCAGTCCTCCGAGCAGGCACTGCCGTTTTAAGGCGCGGATTCCGCGGAGAAATATTTTAGGCACGGATTAACACGGCTTTAAATAAATTTAAAGACACGGATTATTAATCTCTGAGCCTCTGCGTCTCTGCGTTCCGAATATAGAATAATCCGTGTCTCTCAGAATGAGAGCCGTGTTAATCCGTGCCTAATATAAAACTTCCCTGTGGGATCCGTGCCTAAAAAAAACACTCCGTGGGATCCGTGCCAAAAATGTCTCTTGCATTTTGGCTAACTCTACGAGGCAGATTTTCTTGGAATCGCTCTCGTTTTTTTGTACCTTTGCAGTGCATTCAGGGGAGATGCTGCAAGGCGGGAGAGTCCCGTGCTGAAGAGGTGATTAACCGCTCCGATTCCTCAGGGGCACAGAGAAAGGAGGACGATATGGCAGTATTGTACCGATTATCGCAGAACAAGATGGAGGGCTCGAAGGCCTACGGGAAATGGTACGCTCAGGCCGTGATGACGGGCGTGGTCGATACCAACGCACTGGCCACCATCATGCAGCGCAACTGTACGGTGAAGAAGGCCGACATCCTGGCAGTGATCACGGAGCTGATCGAGACGATGCAGGACCAGCTGCAGGACTCGAAGCGCGTGAAGCTCGACGGATTCGGATCGTTCAAGATCGGCATCGAGAACGAGAAGGGTGGTGCGCTGACGGCAGCCGAGTTCAGTGCTTCGAAGAACGTGAAGGGTCTGCACGTGCTGTTCCTGCCTGAGGTGAAGACCGACTCGACCGGCATGCGTCAGAAGACGTTCATCACCGGTTGCAGCGTGCAGGAGGCACCTAAGAACCTGGTCGATACCACGAAGCCGAAGGACGGCGAGGGCAGTGGCACTTCGACTGGCGACAACACGCAGAGTGGCGGCAGCACTGACACTGGCGGCGACAACCAGGGCGGCGGCTCGACCATCCCAGGTGAGGGCGACTGATCCATCGAGGTGAGGACAGGGAGCGGAGGAAGGAGGAAACGTAGTGTCAAACCATCAAAACAAAGAAAGGAGGTAAGCGATGATGAAGAAGTGGAAGACGATTGCGAAGGTCGTCGTGGCGGTGCTCACGGCCTTGTTAGGCGCGTTGGGCTCAGCAGCCGCCACCGGTGTACGGCTGTGAAGATTGGGGGACTGGTTCCCTGGGTTAGCGCCCAGGAGCCGGTCCTTTTTTTAGGCACGGATTCCACGCGGAGAAATTTTTAGGCACGGATTCCACGGATTAACACGGATTTATTAATCTCTCTGAGCCTCTGAGTCTCTGTGGTGAGATTATAAAAACCACAGAGGCACAGAGCACACTGAGGGGAAAATCCGTGTCTTTCAGAATGAAAGCCGTGTTAATCCGTGCCTAAAAATAATTTATCCGCGTGGAATCCGTGCCTAAATTATTAAAACTTGTAATCGAGGCCGAGGCCGATGACGTGGTTGGTGCGGGAGTAGGTCTCCTGACCGAAGGCGGCCTGCTTGTTGTAGTCGCTATAGAGCGAGCAGAAGTAGCTGACGTTGAGACGGACCTTCTCGTTGATGTTCCAGGCACCACCGAGGCCGAGTGAGTAGCTGTCGCAGGCAAACGACGTGTCCTGCTGGTAACCGTCGGAGAGACCGTAGTCGGTGCGCTGACCGCCACAGCTGACGGTGAACTTCTCATTGATGTCGTATTCGACACCGGCGAGGATCTCGTGGGTGCCGTGCTTCAGTTCCTTCTGACGGTCGTTGGCCATCTTGGCGTTCTTGTCGTCGAAGAAGTGATATTCGAGGGCAGCACGGAGTTTCGGGGTGAACTCATAGCCGGCAGCGACGGCGAGGAGGGCAGGCATGTCGTAGCGCGTGCAGGCACCGTCCTGGAAGGGAGCGGTGGCAGCAGCCAGCTGAGGCGCCAGGGCCTCTTTGATCTTCATCAGTGCGGCTTCGCCGTAGACCGGTACGGCAGCCACCTTAGCCACCAGACCGTTGCCCAGACCGGCATCGAGGACGTTGGTGCTGTTCTCGGGGTTGAGCTTGGTACGGAACTCATAGCGGGCCGACAGCGTCAGCGGACCCTG
>JAEEHP010000052.1 GCA_016280855.1 Bacteroidaceae bacterium | reverse complement strand
CCAACTATACCGCCGAGGGCGACATCATCACGATCAACGTCCGTATCGCTACGCCTCCCTTCAAGCCGAAGGATCAGGGTCCCGGCTTCATGGACGTCAACCCGGGTATCGCCTCATCCTACATCTTCTCCCTCAAGCCCGGTGACAAGGTCATCATGTCCGGCCCTTATGGCGAGTTCCGTCCACAGTACGGCACCGGTCGCGAGATGATTTGGGTCGGCGGTGGTGCCGGCATGGCTCCCCTGCGTGCGCAGATCATGCACATGCTCAAGGGCCACGGCGTGAAGGACGAAGACCGTCAGCGCCCCATGCACTACTTCTACGGTGCACGCGCCTTGGAGGAGATTCCCTTCCTCGACGACTTCCTGCAGCTCGAGAAGGACTTCCCCAACTTCCACTTCCACCTCGCCCTCGACCGTCCCGATCCCAAGGCCGACGCAGCAGGCATCAAGTACACCCCGGGCTTCGTAGCACCCGTCATGGGCGACACCTACCTCAAGGCCCACGAGGCACCCGAGGACTGCGAGTACTACCTCTGCGGACCTCCAATGATGGCCAAGACCGTCCTCGACCTGCTCCACAGCCTCGGCGTAGAAGACGACATGATCCGCTTCGACAACTTCGGCGGATAGCGAGTGCCATGAGAGCTTGCTCTCAAATACTTATATACAATTATCCCCGGCAATACGATTGTCGGGGATATTTTTTTGATTTGTAATAAAACAACTTCTGTACCATATGTAATGGAAAAGACCTCCTCCTCCCCCCTCCCCGCCCCCCCTTAGGGGGAGAGGGGAATGCACAGAGCGTTGAGGGGAAGCCGCTGGAGAAGGGCGAGCCGTGCTCCACGATGTGATTGACGAGCTCCTTCAGGGTGATGGTCTTCTGGTGCTGGATGCGGGCATACGCATTCTTGGGAACCGCCAAACATTCCCTCAACTTTCTTTGCATAAATCGATGCTTTCTTATGTGCGTGAACGACCATATATCGAAGCTTCTGCCGGTCGTTTGCTCATACTCAGCCCTTGGCCTTACGATGAGGGGAAACGTCACATCTGTCGTTCTGAATGTGTGGCTACGCTCTGAAGCTACAGCTTCCTGATCACGCTGCACGGATTGCCCACGGCAATGGAGTTTGACGGGATGTCCTTGACGACTACCGAACCGGCACCGATGGTGACGTTGTCGCCGATGGTTACGCCAGGCAGTATGGTGACGCTGCCTCCAATCCATACGTTGTTGCCGATGGACACAGGCTCTGCCCACTCCTGTCGCGAGTTGCGCTCGGTGGGGTCGGTGCTGTGGCAGGCTGTATAGATACTGACATTGGGGCCGATAAAGCAGTCGTCGCCGATGGTGACGCGGGCTTCGTCGAGGACGGTGAAATTGAAGTTGGCAAAGAAGCGTTTGCCAATGCTTATCTGAGAACCATAGTCACAGCGAAAGGGCTGGTTGATGAGAAACTGATCGTCACCAACATGTCCGAACAGCGCTTTCAGTATCTCCTTCATACGTTTGGTGTCGGAGGGTGGGAGAGCGTTGTACTCGTGAAGCACCTCTCTGGTAGCCATCAGTTCGCGGGACAATTCCGGGTCGATAGCCGAATAGATCTGCCCTGCCAACATTTTCTCTTTTTCCGTCATCATCTCAATGGTGAATCTTGTAGGTTTACCAACTGCTTGGAGCTTTCAAGAACGATGTCTCTATTTGACCAGCACTTTCTTGCCGTTGACGATATTGATGCCGGGTTGCCGGCTGCTGATGCGTTGTCCGGCGAGGTTGAACACCTCGGCAGCGGCTTCGGCGCTGACGGTTTCAATAGACCGCACGCCGTCGATATGGTCAAATACGAACATGAGCGCTTTGACGTGTCCGCCTTGTGTCCCTTCACCCACTACGCTTGCCGGCAGTAGTGCCTTGCCTGCAGGAACAGTTCCAGCATTCACCATTACGAAGTTCGAACCGCTGAGGCCATAGTATTTTCCTGACAATATATCTGTTGCTGCAGTAATACCCTCGAGCTTATTCGTCTTGCTGATATCATCACCCGTTGAAGCAAAGGGTATCTCCACGCTTTCACCCGCAGTCCCTTTCAGAAACACTCCCGTACCTGCAGCCACCGCACATGTAATCTGCTGGAAGTTAATCACATTACCTGACACGCCCGTAATCTGCCAAGCCGTATAATTCGATGTGTTGGAGAAATCGAGAGGATGAGTGCTGGCATAGGTGGCGAAGCCGGAGGAGTTAAGGGTGACTGAAGATGATGGCTTTTCACCTGTCAGACAAATATCATCTAAACGAGCATTATCGCTTGTGGAAGTCATAACAAAGGATAAGGTGAAACCATCGTAAGCATTCTTAATGGTATAAGTATATTTCTTACCGCTTTGGGTATAGTTGCTGATTCTTACATTTGAAGAGCCACTTAATGATATGCTTTTGTTGCTTTTGTTGCTATAAAAGGAGAGCGTCAAGTCACCGGTACATCCTTTTAAACTTTTGATTGTAGCTTTAAAAGTGCCGTTACTTTTCTTGATCATTAATTCGGGCGCTCCGCTTGGACCTCCTGCAGATATAGATGTATTATAAAGTGATGCCCCTGGAGATACAACAGCATAGGTAGCGTTTTCATTCACAACTTTATCGACGGAGAGTCCAATGTTAGAAGCTGTTGAACTCCAGTCTTCAGACCAGATTGTCACCGTTTCCCCCCACGCCGTCATCACAGCGCAGAGCATGAGCATGATGAGTGTATGAATACGTAGTCTCATTTTATTTGTAATTATTGTTATTTCATTCTTTGCAATGTCGTTATTGCAAAACGGGTGCAAAAGTACACCTTTTCAGCATGAAAACCAAATTATCACTCTCGAATTTGTTCGTTTTCCTCATAATTCTGCTACGAATCAAATGTACAGCTTGATGACGGGTCAAAAAAAGAAAGCCTCCGGAGGGAGGCTTTTTCAGTAGAGTAGGGGAATCCTGAGGGATTCGTCACCTAAGGGGTGTACGTGTGGTGTGTGTTACTTCACCTTTGCCACGATAGCCTTGAAGGCTTCCTGGTGATTCATGGCGAGGTCGGCGAGCACCTTGCGGTTGATCTCGACACCGGCCTTGTGCAGAGCACCCATGAGCTGGCTGTAGCTCATGCCCTCCATGCGAGCGGCAGCGTTGATACGCTGGATCCACAGCGCGCGGAAGGAGCGCTTCTTGTTCTTACGATCGCGGTAAGCGTAGGTTAAACCTTTCTCCCAGGTGTTCTTGGCAACGGTCCAGACGTTCTTGCGAGCGCCGAAATAGCCACGGGTGAGCTTCAGAATTCTCTTTCTCTTTGCACGTGAAGCGACGTGATTTACTGATCTTGGCATAATTTTGTTTGTTGTTTTTGAACGATGGCGGGTTTTTGTTTAGTTGACGAGTTAACGAGTTGTTTAGTTGACGAGTTGTTACTTTGTAAACTTGTCTACTTGTTTACTTGTCTACTTGTCTACTAAAAAGACCTCTTTTTAACGGCACATGCGTTCGGTTTGACTTTGGGTGATTTCCTTGGGGAAATACTTGTTTAACTCTCTATCCTGATGTGGGATTAGCGAAGAAGGAGGAGTTCGCGAACTTGCTTGCGGTTTGCGGTCTCTACGAGATCGGCCTTCTGCAGGTTGCGCTTCTGTTTCTTACCTTTCTTGGTCAGGATGTGGCTGTGATAAGCGTGGTGACGCTTGATCTTACCCGTTCCGGTCAGCACAAAACGCTTCTTGGCGCCGGAATTAGTCTTTACTTTTGGCATTTTTTGTTTGTTTTTAATTGTTATTAATTAACGGCGTGGCAACGCATATACCGGGCGCAGCGCACTACCTTTTTCTAAATGGACAATGGACAATGGATAATGATCAATTTATCAATCGTCCCAGTTCTCGCCTTCCACCTTCGGCCCCGTGTATTCCTTGGGTGCCTTCTGCTGTGGTTTCTTGCGAGCGGCTTCTTGGACGTCGGCGATGGCATCGTCGAGTTCGTCGTCGTCATCATCGTCGTCGTCGATGACGGGTGCGGTGGTCTTCTTGGGGGCCGTCTTCTTAGGAGCGATGAACATGGTCATGCGCTTTCCTTCGAGCACGGGCATGGATTCCACCTTGCCGTATTCCTCGAGGTCCTGAGCGAATCGCAGGAGGAGCACCTCGCCCTGTTCCTTGAAGAGGATGGATCGTCCGCGGAAGAAGACATAGGCCTTGACCTTGTCGCCGTCGGAGAGGAAGCCTTGAGCGTGCTTGAGCTTGAAGTTGTAGTCGTGGTCGTCGGTCTGCGGTCCGAAGCGTATCTCCTTGACCTCGACCTTCACCTGCTTGGCTTTCATCTCCTTCTGGCGCTTCTTCTGCTGGTAGATGAACTTGGAGTAGTCGATGAGGCGGCATACGGGCGGTTCAGCATTGGGCGAAATCTCGACGAGATCTACGCCTTTCTGCTCTGCCAGTTGAAGGGCATCACGGGTGGGCAGCACGGTGGATTCGATGTCGTCCCCCACGATGCGAACTTCGCGCACGCGAATCTGTTCGTTAACGCGATACTGATTCTTCAGGTTGTCTTTCTTCATTTGCGGGCGCAAAATTAATACTTTTCTGTCATACTACGCACTTCTTCGTTGATTTTCTTTGCAAAATCTTCGAATTTCATGCTTCCTTGGTCTCCTTGACCCTGTCTGCGGACGCTAACGGTGCCTTCAGCCTCCTCTTTTTCGCCCAAAATGAGCAGGTAGGGGATGTGCTTCATCTCGTTGTCGCGAATCTTACGTCCGATCTTCTCGGCACGGTCGTCGAGGAGGGTGCGCACATCGTTCTCTTCGAGATAGCTCTGCACCTTCTTGGCGTAGTCGATGTACTTGTCGGAGATGGGGAGGATAGCCACCTGGTCGGGCATGAGCCAGAGGGGGAAGTGGCCTGCGGTGTGCTCGATGAGCACAGCCACGAAGCGCTCCATCGAACCGAAGGGTGCGCGGTGGATCATGACGGGGCGGTGCTTCTGGTTGTCCTCGCCCGTGTATTCGAGCTGGAAGCGCTCGGGCAGGTTGTAATCGACCTGAATGGTGCCCAACTGCCAGCGACGTCCGAGGGCGTCCTTGACCATGAAGTCGAGCTTGGGACCGTAGAAGGCTGCTTCGCCCAGCTCGGTGTGCGTGGGCAGTCCCTTCTCCTCGCAAGCCTCGATGATGGCGCGTTCGGCCTGCTCCCATACCTCGTCGGAGCCGATGTACTTCTCCTTATTATTAGGATCGCGCAGGGAAATCTGTGCCTCGAAGTTGTCGAAGTCGAGGGCGCCGAAGATGATCTGGATGATCTCCATAACGCGGATGAACTCCTCCTTGACCTGGTCGGGACGGCAGTAGAGGTGAGCATCATCTTGAGTAAAGGAACGTACGCGCGTGAGGCCGTGGAGCTCGCCGCTCTGCTCGTAGCGATAGACGGTGCCGAACTCGGCCAGTCGCAGCGGCAGGTCCTTGTAGCTGCGGGGCTTCGAAGCGAAAATCTCGCAATGGTGGGGGCAGTTCATGGGCTTCAACAGGTATTCCTCGCCCTCCTCGGGAGTGTGGATGGGCTGGAAGCTGTCCTTGCCGTAGTGATCCCAGTGGCCGGAGGTGACATAGAGGTTCTTGCCGCCGATGTGCGGAGTGATCACCTGCTGATATCCGTAGCGCTTCTGAATCTTCTTCAGCATATCCTCCAGACGCAGGCGCAAAGCGGTACCCTTCGGCAGCCAGATGGGCAGACCCTTGCCGACGCGGTCGGAGAACATGAAGAGTTCCATCTCCTTGCCGATCTTGCGGTGGTCGCGCTTCTTGGCTTCCTCCATGAGGGTGATGTACTCGTCGAGGAGCTTCTTCTTGGGGAAGGTGATGCCGTAGATACGTGTCATCTGCGGACGCTTCTCGTCGCCGCGCCAGTAGGCGGAGCTGACGGCGGTGATCTTCACAGCCTTGATGGGAGCGGTGTTCACGAGGTGAGGACCACGGCAGAGGTCGGTGAAGGCACCCTGGGTGTAGGTGGTGATATGTCCGTCCTCGAGGTCGGCGATGAGCTCGTTCTTATACATCTGACCCTTGTCGCCGAAGAACTTGAGGGCATCCTGCTTGGAGATGTCGCGGCGCACGAGGGCTTCCTTGCGCTGGACGAGTTCCATCATCTTCTTCTCGATGGCTTCGAAGTCCGCCTCGCGGATGACGGTGCCCTCGGGGGGCATGACATCATAGTAGAAGCCACGCTCGATGGCGGGACCGATACCGAACTGTGTGCCGGGGTAGAGCTCCTGCAGGGCTTCAGCCATGAGGTGGGCACTGGTGTGCCAGAAGGCGTGCTTGCCCTGTTCGTCGTCCCATTTGAAGAGCACCAGTTCGGCATCCTCGTTGATGGGGCGGTTCAGCTCCACGGTTTCGCCATTGACGCTGCAGGCGAGCACGTCGGCAGCCAAGCGCGGTGAAATACTCTCGGCAATCTCGTAACCCGTTACTCCTGCTTCGCGTTCGAGCACAGAGCCATCGGGAAGTGTAATTTTGATCATGTTGTTATGATGTTTTCTTTTTGATTTTCAAAATACGGCTGCAAAAGTACAACATTATTTTCATATATCAGCAATAATTTTGAGTTTTTTTGCCAACTTGACCTTATAAAAGCGCGAAGGCTGCCCATTAAGGCAGCCATTCCCAGTAAATGTCCTCGAAGAGTGACTCGTAGAAGTTAGTAACTTTCTGCATCATGCACGCTTCCTCGATGCGTCCGAGCTGTCGGTAGAGGAGGTCCATCCTTGCGGCGAGTTCGCGGGCTTGATCCTTGCTGATGCGATAGCGCCACGGCACGCGGTGCGGTTCGTAGAAGGGTCGGTAGCTGTCGGCATAATCGCGCTGCAGTTCCTCGTCAACCCATAGCAGGTGTTGTAGCGAGCCGCCCCATACGTCGAGGGCAAGCAGCGGGTGTCCCGTGCGTTGGCAGAGATTGCCCAACGACATACCTTCTCGGGCGATGATGCGCGGTCGCTTCTCGTCGTAGATCTCGTTGAGGCCTTTCTCGACGATGGCCTTGAGCTGACGCGGATCGAGGTTCTGGATGCCACCGCGCGGCGTGCAACGGCAGATGCAATTGACTTTTCTTCTTTTCATAGAAAACGATAACAATAAGTAAAAGAACGAATGTGCTCATCATGAGCACTTTAACTCACTGTGACCGTGCGTACAAAAAGACGCAACAATCCCGTGAGTGCCACTTGGCGTGGCCGGCAGGGATTGTTGCGTATTGATTTCTGGGTGCAAAGATAGTGCAAAGAATGCTTGTCACCAAATTTTTCTGCCGATTTCTTTGAAAATCTTTTGTCCGTTCATAAAAAAGGGCTAACTTTGCGGTCGCAAACCCAATTATTAACCTATAAACATTATTTCAACACAATGAAAATCTCCAAGATTGAACATTTGGGCATCGCCGTGCAGAGCATCGACGAAGTGCTGCCTTATTTCGAGAATGTACTGGGTCTGAAGTGCTACAAGACCGAAGTTGTCGAGGATCAGAAGGTCAAGACGGCTTTCCTGAAAGTTGGCGAAGTGAAGCTGGAACTGCTGGAGCCCACATGCCCCGAGAGCACGATTCAGAAATGGCTTGACAAGGGCAACAAGGGTATTCACCACATGGCATTCTGCATCGAGGACGGCGTAGCCAACGCGCTGGCCGAGGTCAGCGAGAAGGGCATCCGCCTCATCGACGAAGCTCCACGCAAGGGTGCCGACGGTCTCCAGATTGCATTCCTGCATCCGAAATCAACGGTAGGTATCCTCACGGAGCTCTGCGAAGATCCTAACAAGTAAAGGGAAACTACGAAGTAGATCTCTTCCTACAACAACGAATTTCACGAATTAAACGAATATTCGAGGCTGTCTATCATTCTGTCTGATAGCAAATTGCCTACAATTCGTTCAATTCGTGAAATTCGTTGTATAATCAGTCTGTCGTAGAGGTTTTGCTATACGACAACGAAGTAGGTTTCTTTCTACAACAACGAATTTCACGAATTAAACGAATTTTCGAGGCTGTCTATCATTCTGTCTGATAGCAAATTGCCTATAATTCGTTCAATTCGTGAAATTCGTTGTATAATCAGTCTGTCGTAGAGGTTTTTTTGTTGTTGACGCGTCAGTAATCAGTACTGTTCGTTCTCGTTGGGGAAGTCGCCGCTCTTGACGTCCGTGACGTATTGCCCGATGGCATCGGTCATGATGTCGTTGAGGTTGGCGTAGCGGCGCAGGAACTTGGGCGAGAATCCTTTGTTCATGCCGAGCATGTCGTGGATGACCAGCACCTGTCCGTCGCAGGCGCCACCTGCGCCGATGCTGATGATGGGTACGGGAACGCTCTTCGTGACTTCTTCAGCCAGCTTGGCGGGAATCTTCTCGAGCACGATGGCGAAGCATCCCACCTTGGAGAGTGCGATGGCATCAGCGCGAAGCTTCTCGGCTTCTTCCTCGTCCTTGGCACGCACGGCGTAGGTACCGAACTTGTTGATACTCTGGGGCGTCAGTCCGAGGTGACCCATCACGGGAATACCAGCATCGAGAATGAGCTTGATGGCGGGAATGATCTCTACGCCGCCTTCCATCTTCACGGCGTCGCAGCCTGTTTCCTGCATGATGCGTACGGCATTGCGCACGGCATCCTGAGGATCGACCTGATAAGTGCCGAAAGGCATATCGCACACCACCAGAGCACGTGTCACACCTCGCACAACGCTGCGGGCATGATAGATCATCTGATCCAACGTGATGGGAAGGGTGGTGACATTGCCGGCCATCGTGTTGGAGGCGCTGTCGCCGACGAGGATGACGTCAACGCCAGCTCCGTCAACGATGCGGGCCATCGAATAATCATAGGAAGTGAGCATGGCAATCTTCTTGCCGCTCTGTTTCATTTCAAAGAGGCGATGCGTGGTCACTTTGCGCGTATCGTCCACTAAATAACCTGCCATTTTCTTTGTTAAATAAGGTGTATAGAAAGTATTTTTGCAAATTTTGGGTGCAAAGATACATATTTCTCGTAATATTCACTATCTTTGCACGCAATTTTGTGATAAAAAGATGACTCAAGGCGTAAAACACCAAGATGCGACACTTGACCACGTGCTGAAATACACCGGGGTATTCGGCGGTGTACAGGGGATCAATATCCTCATCGGCATCATCCGCAACATGCTCGCATCCGAGATCCTGGGCGCAGCTGGCATCGGTCTGATGGGTTTCTACATCAGCGTGACCGATTTCGTCAACAACTGCTCCAACCTTGGTATTCCCATCTCGTCTGTGCAGCATCTTTCCGAGTTGTTTGAGGAAGATGATGAGTCTCGCATCTGTTCCTTCATCCGAGTCGTGCGCACCTGGTGCCTTTGGGCCTCGCTGTTTGCCGCCTTGCTTTGTGTCGGTTTCTCGTTTATCATAGACAGTCATGTCGTGTTGCTGGCTCCGATGGCCGTTTGCATGCTGCTCACGGGTGGCGAGCTCTCCATTCTCAAGGGCTTGCGCCGTTTGAAACGCGTCGCCTCCATTTCGCTGCTCGTTGCCGTTGCCACGTTCTGCCTCACGATACCCTTCTTTTGGGCGATGGGCATGAAAGGCATTATCCTGTCCTTGGACTGCTGCGCGGCTGCTACGCTTGCCATCCATCTGGCTTTCACGGTGCCTCTCTATCCCTGGCATGTCGCTCCCACCTCGGGCGATGTCATCCGCCAGGGCTATCCCCTGTTGCGCATCGGTATTCCTTATGTGCTCACGGGTGTTGCCGGTGCCGGCATGGCCGTGGTGTTGCAAAACTATCTCAAGGTGCATAGCTCCGAGGCTACGCTGGGGTTCTATCGTGCTGGTTATACCATGATGGTGACGTATGCGGGCATTATTTTCACGGCGCTCGAAGCCGACTATTTCCCTCGTCTGTCCAGCGTCAACCATGATGTCGTGCGCTGCAATCAGACCATCAACCGCCAGATCCGGGCTTGCTTACTCCTGCTTTCTCCGATGCTCATCGTGCTCATCGTGCTGATGCCGATCCTTTTGCGCGTGCTCTACACCGAGGAGTTTCTGCCTGCTGTTGAGCTGACGGTTTGCGCCGTTTTCTATATGTTTTTCCGTTGCCTCTCGGTGCCGATAGCCTACACGGCGCTTGCCCGTGGCGACTCGAAGGTCTATATGGTCATGGAGATTATCTATGATGTCTTCTCGCTGTCGGCGCTCATCCTGTGCTACGAACAATGGGATCTGGCCGGCATCGGTATAGGCCTCTCGCTATCCTCGCTCTTCGATGTCTTGCTCGTGGGGTTATGCTATCGTCGTCGTTATGGTTTCCGCATCGAGTCGTCAACGTTGCAGCTCACCTTTGAGCAGATGATTCTGCTTGCTATGGCTGTTGTCGCCTGTCTGCTGCTGCCTCCGTTGTGGAAGTATGTCGTAGGCTTTGCCTTGCTCATCGCCTCGGTAGCGTTCAGCTACGTTGTCCTCCGCCGCGAATCGAACCTCGTACAGCATGTGATTAAAAAGTTCTCGTCATGCCGGAAGTCTCAGTCCTCATAGCTGCGTATAATGCTGCCTCAACGTTGCCGCAATGCCTGGATTCTCTTTCCCGTCAGACGCTTGCGGCCATAGAGGTTATCTGTGTTGACGACTGTTCCACCGATAACACGCTCGACATCCTTCGTCATCAGGCTGCCGCGGACTCGCGCTTCGTCGTTCTTCAAACTCCCGAGAACAGCGGTCAGGCCGTAGCCCGCAACCAGGCTCTTCAGCATGCGACAGCACCCTTCGTGTGTATGGTCGATGCCGATGACTGGCTGTCGCCGTCGGCGTTGGAAGATGCGCTTGCCGTGTTCCGCACGTTTCCCACTACCGACTGCGTGGCCTTCCGTCTGATTCGCGTCGATGAAGCGGGGAAGAACGAGGACGAGCAAAGCCTGCCCCTGCCTCTTGCCAAGGGCGCTGCCATGACAGGCAGGGAAGCTTTCGAGGCTTGTATGGACGGGTGGCATCTTCACGGTTTGTATGTCACGCGCACTACCTTGCATCGTCAATATCCTTTCGACACGACAACACGTCTCTACAGCGACGACAACACCTCGCGCATCCACTATCTTCACAGCCGTGAGGTGCGTTCGTGCAACGGTATCTACTATTACCGTCAGCATCCGACGTCGATGACCACAGGCTTCAACCTTCGTCGTTTCGATTTCATGGAGGCCAACCTCTCGCTGCTCTTTGCGCTCAACAAAGAAGGCATCCGTGGCGAGGTGTTGCGCCGTTTTGAGGGTGGCCGTTGGCAGACATTTATCACGTGCTATCGGCTCTACCTCAGCCATCGGCACGAGATCGGCGAATCCGATACTGAAGCATTACGTCAACGTTTTGCCACCATCCTCCACACCTTCCGACCTTCGCGCCTCGCATTGCGCTATCGTTGGAAACCCGGCTATTGGCTCCTGTTCAACACGACGCTCTTCGATTGGCAACAGCGCTGCTATCAGTCCTTGTGGCAGGACGGCGTGAAGGCATGGTTCGGCAAACGCGGTTCTCTCACGCGCGTACCTTATTAATATAACTATACATTACTCGATATGAAACGCATTCTGCTTACCCTCATTCTCGTCAGCATCGCATCGATGGCTGTAGTCCGCGCCGCCCTTACCCCCGGTCACGAGTATTTTATCATCCTGAGCATTTACGATAAAGTGCTTGGTTCCAATAGCGACGGCACGAAACCATCCCTGTCGGCTTTCAGCGCAGCCAACGCACAGGATTTTGTCTTCGTTGCCGAGGAAGCGCCCACGGACGGCTATGTTCTCCTGCGCCAGAAGAGCACGGGACGCTACCTTGCTGCCAGTACTTCAAATAGTTATGACGTCGTGTTCCAAGGCACTAAGGGTACCTCGAATGCCTACCAATGGCGCACAGAGGAGGGGCTCGACCAGTACGTCGTCTGCAAACATAAGACCTCGAAATGCCTTGGCATCGATGGTGGCAAAAGCGGTAGCGACTACGTCGGTGTATATTACGACAAGAACCGTGGCTCGCACGCCTTGTTCCATGTCGTGCCTGCTGTTGACGACAATCTGACCGAGACGCTGCGCAACTACGAGTCTCCGGACTACACCAGCGCCATCGGCACTCAAGCCGTGGACTACTACCAGGTCTATAATCGCACCATCGAGCGCGACGATGCCGTGGATATTCATGTCCGTGCCGCCAGCAACACCGTGACGGGAACCTCTTCACGCATCAGCCTTAACAGCCTCTCCACGTGGCTCATCTTTGACAACGTCACTCCCTCCGATGTCATTTCGAAATACCTTCGTTATGTTCGCATCAACGGTTCGGCAGCTTCCAATGGCAGCAACTGCCGCGTGGCCATCTACCTCAATGGTGCTGCCGTCATTCCCTTGCGTGCCGGTTCCCTGCTGTCGCCGATGACTGTCTATACCGAACCCAACTGCGAGGGCACGTCGTACAACGTCACATCGGGTAACCACTCGTCATTGAGCACGCGCAACAACACGACCCGCAGCTTCGTCCTGCGTCGCGGCTTCATGGCCACCGTAGCCACCGGCACGCAGGGTGGCGGCTACAGCCGTGTGTATGTGGCTGATCACCATGATGTTGTGGTCAACGAGCTGCCTGCCGCCCTCGACCGCCGTATCTCGTCTATCCATATCCGCCCGTGGCAATATGTTTCGAAGAAAGGATGGTGCAGCACCACGGGGCAAGGGTCTAACGAAACGGAATGCAGGAAAGTCCGTGCCACATGGTTCTACACGTGGAGCGCCGACCGCAAGTCAACGGATAACCTCGAATACATCCCCATCCGCCAGCATATCTATTGGCCTTCGATGTCCACCATCAATGGCTACGAGAGCACGGCGGCATTGAGCATCAACGAACCTGAGCACAGCGAGCAGCACAACAACTGCGACTGCGGTGGGGCCGTCAATGCGTGGACGGCTTGCACGAAGACGCCGGACTTCCTGTCCTCCGGCGCCCGCATCGGTTCTCCTTCGCCTACCGATGCCAGCTGGCTGACCGAGTATATCGGACATGTCGATGACATGGCCTATCGCTGTGACTTCGTGTCGTTCCACGCTTATTGGGGAACCAATGAGGCTGCAACGGCTCAGGACTGGTACAACCGTCTCAAGAGCATCTACAACAACACCCATCGTCCCATCTGGATCACCGAATGGAACAACGGCGCTTCGTGGACAAGCGAGTCGTGGCCAAGTGATTACAATGCCAAGCTGGAGAAGAACCGTAAGGCTATTCAGGACATCGTCGAGATGCTCGACACCTGCAGCTTCGTCGAACGCTATGCCATCTACAACTGGGACACCTATTATCGTGCGATGATCAACTGGGACGACGGCAATGTGTTGCCTGCCGGACAGGTATATCGCGACAACCGTTCCACCTTTGCCTATAACGCCTCCGTGCAGAAAGTGCCCAACTGGTGGGCGCCTTCCGTCAAGGCTCCCTCCTTCGAGATGAGCGTCAACGAGTCGCAGCAGACGGCGACCTTCACCATCACGAACCCCAACGGCGACATGACAGAGAGTCTGGTCGTGCAGCGCCTGAATGAATCGGGCGAATGGGAGACCGTGGCTGAGATAACTGACCGTTGGCGCTTCGACGGCACGACGCTGAAGATCTCCAACGTGAAGACGACCGGCTTCAACGTCAATGCCGACAGCTTCCGCGTTGTCGTAACGACGCTTCGCGGTGAGACCGCCTACAGCAGCACGTCCTTCGGTCTTCTCGTCAATCCCACCATCGAAACCTCTTCCAAGTCGAACGTTGAAGGCTGGAACTGCGCCAAGGATGCTTCCAATGGTTTCACCAAGGCTACGGGCGACACCTATTTCGAGGTGTGGGATGCTACTGCCGCGAACATCAATTTCAACTATTCACAGCAACTCACCGAGTTGGAACCGGGTATCTACAGCCTCTCTGCCAACGTGTTCAACACCGTTGACAATGTGGCCAGTGCAACCGTTAACGGTGCCGTCGGTCTTTATGCCCAGACCGCTCAGCAGCTCTATTTTGCGCCTGTCACTACTGATGCCGCGCTCGCTTCCGATGCCACGTCGATACCCGCTGAAACACTCTTAAAGATTGACCGCATCATCGTCACCGACGGCACGCTGCGAGTGGGCATTCGCAATCTCGGCACCATGTCTGCGCGCTGGGCTGGCGGCGACAACTTCCTGCTTCATAAGATAGGCGATCTCGCCGATGCTGACCTCGACCGCGAATATGCAGCTGCCGACCTCGCTCTCTATGACCTTATGCCCGAGGTGGAAGGTGGATGGGACGCTTCGCGCTTCATCGTCAACCCCGACTGCAACCGTCAGAACAGCTATGGTTGGGAGACGTCGAACATGAGTGTCAAAGCCGATGCAGAATCCTACGATGGCAACACCGCTAATCCCTATTGGAACTTGTGGAAGAGCGGAGCCTACACCTCCTCCATGACGCAGCAGATCGACGGTCTGCCCGAAGGAACTTACACCTTCAGCGCTTTGGTGCGCGGCCAGAACTCAGCCACGATGACGCTCTCCGCCACCGTCGGCGAAGCGTCGGTCAGCGAGAGTGTGCAGGGTGGGGGAGCTGATGCCATCGCCGGCAGCGGCTATCCCAACGGATGGCAGCGCATCACCACGCCTGCCTTCACGGTTGCACATGGACAGTCGCTCACCATTGCCTTCAACATGACAGCCTCCGGCACAGCCTGGTGGAGTGCCGACCATTTCGCCCTGACCCTCACCGAGATTCCCGACAGCCGCACAGGCATACAAGACACGCCCACCGAGGTCTTTGCTAATGGTACATCCGTAAACGGTAAATGCTACGACCTCTCCGGTCGCCACCTCGATGCCACCAAGCCCCTCCGTCGCGGCCTCTACATCATCAACGGCAAGAAAGTAATCATAAAATAACTTTCAATGCTTCGCTCTCATCTTTCAACTCTCAACTCTCAACTTTCAACTCTCAACTTTCAACTTTCAACTTTCAACTCTCATGAAAGTTCTTCTCATCGGTGAATACTCCAACGTCCATTGGACCCTGGCCGAAGGCCTCCGTGCTCTCGGTCATGATGTCACCGTTGTCTCCGATGGCGACACATGGAAGGACTATCCCCGCGACATCGATCTTCGCCGTAGAGGACTTCATCTGGGCGGCACCATACGCTATCTCTTCGACATCGCAAAGACGTGGCCGTCGCTGCGTGGCTACGACATCGTGCAGCTCATCAACCCCGTCTTCCTCGACCTTCGTGCCGAGCGCCTGTGGCCGTTCTACCGCTATCTGCGTCGTCACAACGGCCGCGTCTTCCTCGGCGCTTTCGGCATCGACCACTATTGGGTCAAGGTAGGCATGGATTGCAAGACCTTTCGCTATTCCGATTTCAACTTCGGCTCGCATCTTCGCGATTATCCCTTCATGCACACGATGATAGCCGACTGGCTGCATGGTTCCAAGGGCGACCTCAACCAGCGCATTGCCGAGGATTGCGACGGCATCATCACCGGACTCTATGAATATGAGATGTGCTATCGGCCCTTCTTTGCCTCGAAGACCCACTACATCCCGTTCCCCATCAATCGCGCTTCCGTCACGCCGACCTCAACCTTGGACACTCCCAGCCCGACGCTCAACTTCTTCATCGGCATCCAGCGCGAACGTTCGTCGTATAAAGGCACCGACATCATGCTTGCTGCCCTCCATCGACTATGGAACGATTATCCGCAGCAAGTGAAAGTGTTGGAAGCCGAGAACGTGCCCTTTGCGCAGTACCAGCAGATGATGAACAGCAGTCATGTCCTGCTCGACCAGCTCTACAGCTATACCCCAGGCATGAACGGTCTGCTGGCGATGGCCAAGGGACTCATCCTCGTCGGTGGCGGCGAGCCCGAGCATTACGACCTTCTCGGCGAGCACGACCTGCGACCCATCATCAACGTACAGCCCAACGAAGATGATGTCTATGAGCAGATGGCACAGCGTCTCCTCTCAGGGCGTGAGGACATTCATCAGCTGCAACGCGACAGCATCGAATACATACGAAGACACCACGACCATGTGGCCGTGGCGCGCCAATACGAGGCACTTTATCAGGCATCTCTACAGCACTAATTTGTCCCACGTTTCAAGATTTCCTCTGCTAACTCGTTTTTTTTCACGATTTCTTTCATTATTCAACAAAAAAGCAGTACCTTTGCGCCGCAAAAAGCAGAAGTACCAATTCCTTCGCTTTTTACGGCTGGTTCCGTAGCTCAGCTGGATAGAGCAACAGCCTTCTAAGCTGTGGGTCTCGGGTTCGAATCCCGACGGAATCACCTTACGACAATCCGCAAGATTCTAAATATTAGTTTCTTGCGGATTTTCTGTTTGTCAAACACATCAATGATTCAAACTTCAGAATTAAGTCTCTCTACCAATTCTGCTTTCACCTTTTCCCACGCCACCTGAGGGTCATACTCCACCTGTGGCCCAAGAATCATTTCCGTGTCCGTCAAGAATTCCTCATCCTGTAGTTTCCCGTCCATATTCGACAAAAACTCTTTGTATGTTGGCAAGTGAGACGCTGTAAAGCCCAGATACCGCTCATAGCTCTCCATCACTTTCACTTTATCCAACTCAGGGTGCATT
>JAEEHP010000006.1 GCA_016280855.1 Bacteroidaceae bacterium | reverse complement strand
GCCTCGCACATTCTGAACGTCGCAGCGCAGGTTGGGATAGACTTTCAACGCGCTTTGGATGTGAGCCGGCATATCGATTTCGGGGACAATGTTGATATAACGTTCTGCGGCGTAGCGAATCAGTTCGCGACACTCCTCCTGAGTGTAGTAGCCGCCATAGGGCACGTCGTCCCATAATCCGGCACGACGGAGCGGGGAGCATTCACGCCAACCGCCTTTCTCTGCCAGGTCGGGCAAAGCCTTTACTTCGAAGCGCCAACCTTCATTGTCTGTCAAATGCCAATGGAACTGGTTGCAGCCGTGCAATGCCAACGCATCGAGATACTTCTTGATGAAAGCGACCTTGAAGAAATGACGGGAACAGTCGAGATGCGCGCCGCGGTATTCGAAGCGCGGTTCGTCCTGAATCGTTGCAAAGGGGAAGGCGATTTCCACCTTATGAAAAGCACCGCCATCCGTAAGACCTTTTTCGGAAACGCGCTTCTGTGGCGGCACCACAGGCAGTGCCTTGCGCAGCGTCTGGGCAGCACGGAAGAGGCCGACGTTCATGCGTCCTTGCAGTGCGATACCGTTCTCATCGACGGTGATGGTGTAGGCTTCCTGCTGCTGGGGCGTCAGCGGAGCTGCTTTCTTGGCCTTCTTGCCTTTCTTGTCGCCAGGCAAGCCAAGCGCCAAGCGAATAGCGGCTTTCTTGTCATCGGGAGTCATCTGGAGCTGTATTCCTGTCAGCTCCTCGATCCATTCTCGCAGGAACTGTGCATTGCGCGTCATTTCGGCGTCGGCGGCATCGTAGGCAATGCCCATGCCCGTTGACAGACGGAACACCCGAGCAGAATCTGTCGTTACGTTTTTCGGCAGAGGAATAACACGGTAGTCGGCTGTCTGCGCCCAAAGACTGACGGGCAGACAAATCGCCAATAAGACAATGATGATCTTTTTCATGATTTGACAACACCCATTGAAAGGTGGTATGGTAAATGATTAGTACGGGTTTTGCGCTGCAAAGTTACACATTATTCTCGTAAAACCATGCTTTTTGCACAAAAAGTTGTCAATGCGAACAAAATAGGGCGCTCCGTGCGGGGCGCCCTATATATAATAAGGTGTAAGACTCAAGCGAGCTTGGCGTTCTGCTTACTTACGCATGACCTTGACAGCCTTGCCGTTCTTCGAGCGTACGATGTTGATACCGCGACGTGTCTGGTCGAGCTTGCGGCCTGCGACGTCGTAGATCTCGGCGGGAGCCGTCTCAGCAGCCTCGATGCCGTCGATGGCATCAGCACCTGCCTTGATGACTACGGTGGCGGTCTCATCGCCGGAGCCTACGTAGCCGTCGGCATCGGCAATACCCATGTCATCGATGGTGGACGGACGCGGAGTCTCGACGTAGCAGTTGGTCAACGTGATGCCGCCCCAGTCGTAGATGGCACCATACGAGTGAGCCGAAGCCGAGATGTTGGAGTTGTCGATGACCAGCTTGCTGCTGCTGTCACCCGTGATGCCATAGGTGAAGCCGTCGCCGGTGACATCGATGTCGGCATCCTTCAAGGTCAATACACCACCATCAGAGATATAAATGCCCAATCCGTCGTTGCTGGGAGCTGTACACATCAGCGTCAGCTTGCCGCCGGTAATCGTCGTGCTGGCTTTCAGGCGGATGATGGTCTGATCTGCTGCACTTACCAGCATGCTGTTGCCGGCAACGTTGATGGTCAGATCGGCAATCGTACTAATAACGAGATAATCGTCACCCGTATAAGTGTGGTTTCCCTTGATGGTGAGGGTGTTCGAAGCGGCATCGTACGCAAACACGCCGTCGCCGAGGATGTCTTTACAGTTGACGCTGTTGACAGCCTTCTCTGCTATCCAGAGGTCGTAGGCGGTAGCACCTTCGATGACCACCTTGCCGTTATACGGGCTCGTGCCGTCCACCGTGACGGCTTCCAGGACCGTATCGTAGCGGCCACCAACGGGCTCGGCGAACTCCATACCCGTGCCAAGAGTGAGCGATGCCAGACCCTCTAAAGCAAGACCTGTTGCACTGGTGGGTTCGAAGATGAACTTACCGCTGTTGATGGTCATGTTGACGGTCGCGTCGTAGAAACCGCTGACGCCCTTGAATCCCTTGAACTGGAAGGTGGCACCGTCGAGCGTGATGTCAAGATCAGCCTTGTACCAGATGCCGAAGCCATCCTCGGCAGCCAGCTCACCCGTGACGGTGCCAGTGCCGGTGATCGTGGTGGACTTGAGAAGCTGGAAGATGTTTTCGTTGACCTTAAAGCTGTTGTCGCCAACGAAGTTGACCTTCAGACCATCGACGTTAATATTGGTGACGACATTCTTGATGCTGGTATCGTCAATGTTGGCGCCCGTGATGGTGAGGGTCTTGGCTTCGTTGTCGTACTTGAACTTGCCATCGCGGTGCGGGTCAGCATAGTTGTAGCTATTCACAGCCACGTCGCAAACCTCGAGGCCATAATCCTCGACCTTCATGATAAGGACGTCCTTAGCGACGTTCTCGCCAACACATACCGCCCAACCGCTGGACAAATTCTTGATCTCAGCACCTGCGGGCTCGACAATGCTTTGTCCGTCATTGAGGGTGATGGTGTTCAATCCACCAATGGAGCTGGTCTTGACCACGGCGTTGTCTTTGATGACGATGGTTTCGCCAGCGGTGCCGGTATTGTTGGAGCCGATACCATAGCCAGCGGTGGAGGTAGCCTCAGCTTCGACCGTCACATTGTCGGAGAAGATCATAGTACCACGCCAAGGCATCAGAGCGAACACGTTGCCTTTGACATAGAGCGAGCCCTCACCGGCGAAGGTGGTCGTTGCCTCACCCTCATGTACCACAGCGCTGAAGTGAGGATCGATAATACTGTTGGCACCGATGAGCTTAATTGTTCCTTCAAATCCAGGATCGATGTCGATAGCGTGAGCGCCATGGCCTGACGTCGCCGGGTTGTCGTTGGTGATCTTTGCATTATTCAGCGTCAGCGTCTTGGTGAAAGGATTGTAACCTACACTCTTTGTGCCGCTGCTGATATAGGGGCTGCCGACATAGATGGTGTATCCGGTATTGGAGGTGACTTTGTTGAGCTGCTTGCCGCAGATATAGATAGGCAGTTTCTCCTGGATGGAGCCGAACTCAACTAAGCCCTTAACAATAGCGCCGCCGTTCTGACGCACGTCACCATCAGCGAAGTAGTAGCCGTTGTTGCCCGCCCAACCATAATCCATGTTGTCAAGCACCAGATTCTTGACAGCATGCAGGGCACCTTCCTCGCCTTCGAAAGAAAAGCCATACATGTCGCTCGTCTCTTTCTTCAGCGTCAGCGTCTCTGAATTCTCGCCATAGTAGCCATAGTTCTTTCCCTTGGAACCGAAATAGCCGTGGACATCGATGGTGACATAGCTCGGGGTGCTGCGCGTGACGATGCCGGAGCCATTTGTAGATTCCACACGGACCACGTTCGAAGTTCCCGTGATGGTGGTGTTGGAACTGAGATCGATGGAAGCCGACTTCGAGTTCAGGTGAGCTTCATCAGTGCCTGTGAACTTGAGGGTGAAATCGCCTGCGGCAGTCGTTGTCTTGACAGCGGCATCGCTGGTTGCTGTAACGTCAATCTGAATATTATCCAACGTCAGGGTCTTGGTGCTGTTGTCATAGCTGGCCTTACCACCGGTGATATACTGGCTGGTGATGTTGTCACAGTTACGGTGATTAACTTGAACGCCTGCGACATAGACAGGATAGTAAGTGAACTGGCTCTTGCTCTTGAACCACGTGCCAGAGGCAGCCCCATTGCTCGACGAGGCTTCTGCACCGTTGTAATACAACTTATGATCCGTCGGGTTGAAGTAAGTATTAGAAGTCCACACATCCATGTTACTCAAGTCGAGGCTGCCCGCCCTAAGGTTATATACAGAGCCGAGGAACTTATGAACTGTATTATCGCTATTCTTCTTGAGCGTCAAGGTGCCAGGAGTGTACATACCATAGGCACCGCCGGTAGCTTGAAGTTCGTTCGTGCTCACCGTAATCTTCGCGGAATCATACGCTCTGATGCCATAGCCGCTGCTCGTGTTAGTACCATTGAGTATCAGCGTACCGCTACCCGATAAATTGGTGTTGGTATGAGCTGTAAGGCCTTCCCAGTTTGACTCAACCTTATAGGAGCCATCACACTTGATGGTCAGACCGTCGATACCATAGTTTTCGATTCCCCTATAGGTGTTTGCACTGACGTCGCCCGTAATCTCCAGTGTCTTGGTGTTCTTGGACCATTTCCAGGAATAAAGCGAGCCATATTCGTAATCTTTTTCCGTACGTACGGGTTCATTTCCAACAGTCAATAGTGGCCAAATGGTGAGAGACGTAAGCAAAGAGCCGCTGGAATTGACGTAACCAGTGCCAGATTTGAAGGTTGCACCGTTGGTGGTACATTTGCAGTCGTCGAAATAAACGTTCTTGCATTTTTCAATCGCACTGCCATCACAATTGATGGAGACCATCGAATTGATGAAAGACAAGGTGCCGCTGTTCGGGTTACCCCAGAAACCCATTGTCTTACCCGACATGATAAGTCTGATGGCCCATACATCGAAATGACTTCGTTCAATGTCGATACAAGCATAGTCTGCTGTGCTGGTGCTTGTATTGATGTACAGCATTGACCCCGCAGCGCCATAAAGGACCATGTAGCAATCGTCAAAGCGCATGCCCGAATAACTGGATTCAATCGTGTTCGAACCTGTCAAATGAATAAAATAACGGTCCCCATTGGGATAAGTCCCCAAGTTCTTACCTTGGATTGACCCTTTGATGGTGGCATTCTTAAGATAAAGGGTCTTGCTGCTTGGATTGTAGGTTACCGTTCCTGTGATGCTGGAGCCGGTAATCGTCTGCTCTGTGGTAGCACTCAAATTGACTGAAACCCCACCTACAGTGAGCGACGACTGCGCCCACACAGTTGTGCTGACGAACAGCATCGCCAGCATCAGAAAACGAGTAAATAGTCTTTTCATAATTTGATTATTTTTAAGGTGAATAATGAATGTTTTATCGCTTGTCGTTGCAAAGATACAATTTATTTGCTGAAATGGCCTCGGTTTTGATAAAAATATGGACTTTAGTGGTAAAAAATGCTCAATACTCGTGGCTTTAAGTGTCAATAAACACCAAAAAAGGGCGCTCCATACGGGGCGCCCTAAATATAAATAAGGTGTAAGAACGAGCTTGACTCTTTGCTTACTTCTTTATGACCTTGACAGCCTTGCCGTCCTTCGTGCGTACGATGTTGATGCCGCGACGTGTCTGGTCGAGCTTGCGGCCTGCGACGTCGTAGATCTCGGCGGGAGCCGTCTCGGTAGCCTCGATGCCGTTGATAGCATCCACGCCAGCCTTGATGACCACGGTCTCTGAAGCTTCGCCCGAACCGACGATGTTCCCTTCGCCGTCGGCGATACCGTTGGAGAGGATCTGCGACGGACGAGGAGTCTCGACGTAGCAGTTGGTCAACGTGATGCCACCCCAATCGACGCAGGCACCGTATTCGTGAGCCGTAGCCGTGATGTTGGAATTGTCAACGGTGAGCATGCAAATGGATTCGCCCGTAATGCCGTAGTTGAAGTCGCCGATGATGTCGATGTCGGCATCCTTGATGAGGAGGTCACCTTTGCTGATGTAAATGCCAATGGCATTCTTACCTTCGGTAGTGCTGGTCAACGTGAGCTTGCCGCCAGTAATCGTCGCGTTGGCAAACAGACGTATGATGGTGGAGCCATTGGAGGTCTGCGTGAGCGTGGAGGGACCGGCAACGTTGATCGTGAGGCCGTCGATTTCGCTTGCTACAACCCAGTCGTCAAAGCTGCAGTCACCGTTGATGGTGAGCGTCTTCGTAGCATCATCATACTTGAACTTGCCGTCGCCGAGGATGTCGTTGCAGTTGGTGCTGGTGACGACCTTATCTGTAATAGAGAGGCCATAAGTAATCGTCTTCGCGATGACAACGTTCTTAGCGACTTCTCCGTCAACGCAGACAGCCCAGCCATTGGTCAATTGCACGATCTCAGCACCTGCGGGCTCAAGAATGGACTGCTCGCCCTCGAGGGTGATGGTGTTCAAGCCACCGATGGAGCTGGCCTTGACCATGGCATTGTCACGGACGATGAGGGTCTCGCCATAGGTACCATTGTTGTTGGCGCCAATGCCGTGGGCTTCACCTTTGGCTTCGATCTTCACATTATCAGCGAAGACCATAGACCCCTTCCAAGGCATCAGGGCGTACTGCGCACCTTGGACATAGAGCGAGCCGTCGCCGGCGAAAACGGTCTTGGCTTCGCCTTCATTCACCACAGCGCTGTAGTGCGGGTCAATAATGCTGTTGTCGCCAACGAGTATGATTTTTCCGTCGAAGTCTGAATAAAAGGTGATAGCGTGGCTTGTCGATTCCGGGTTATCGTTGACCATCTCTACGTTGTCCAGTGTCAGGACTTTTGCTTCAGTGTCATAACTTACAGACAACGGACCGCTCTTGATGTAGGGGCTGCCTACGGCGCGACAGTTACAATTGTTGAGCATTATACCGCAGATGGAGATGGGATAAGTTTCTTGAATTTGATAGAAGTTGACGTCAGACTCCTTGACGATTTCCCCACCGTTCTGCTTGACATACTTGTCTGTCTCGTCGAAGTAGCAGCCGGGTGTGCCATAGGTAGAGCTGTAGAAGAAGTCCATATCATTGCATTCGAGATGCGAAGCCTGATAGATACTGGCCTTCTTACCATTAAAATAGTAGTCGGACCTGGAACCGGCTTTCGTCAGCACGAGATCGCAGTTGGGACGGTCGCTGTCATCATGATGCCCCCAATAGCCGTATTCCTCGCCGGTGAAGGTAACCACATTGTTGACGTTGATGGACACCTTGGTGTTGTCATAGATTGATAAGCCGGAGCCCGTGGTAGAAGTGACGCCAAGGCTGCCTTCGCCGATGAATGTCGCCGGAGCCGCGACATAGATGCCG
>JAEEHP010000051.1 GCA_016280855.1 Bacteroidaceae bacterium | reverse complement strand
GAAGTCGTCGAGGGCGCGGCGCTCCTTCTTGGTGGGACGCCCTGTGCCGCGTGCGCGGCCTACGAAGCCGCTGATGCGGTTCATCTCGAGGAGCTCGTACTGCTCGGGCGTGGTGACGTTCTCGAGGATCTGGGGGATGAGCTTGGCACCCACGCGGTGCTCTATGGCCTGCAGGATGCGGAAGCTATAGGTGATGGGCGGCTTGCGCACATCGATGACGTCACCCGCCTTCACCATCCTCGACGGCTTCATCTGCGCCCCGCCTATGCTCACCTGCCCGCGTTTGCAGGCCGCCGCCGCCAAGCTCCGCGTCTTGAAGATACGGGCGGCCCATAACCAGCGATCGAGGCGAGCAGACAGACCAGACCCACCCCCGACCCCTCCCGTCAGGGAGGGGAGGGGCTGGCGCGGAGATGCAGGGCGCGAAGTTTGTTTATTGTTTTTCATTTAGAAACGATTTTATTCGGTCGATGACGCTACCAATTTGATTAAGGACTTCTTCGTTTGTAAAGCGGAGGACCTTAAAGCCTAATGACTCGAGCCTCTCCGTCCTTCCCTCATCGTATCGCTGTTGTTGTAATTCAGCATGATAAGCGCCATCAACCTCTATGATAAGACTCGCTTGCAACGAGACAAAATCTACAATATAATCGTCAATGATATATTGCCTGAAGAACTTAGTCCCCAAAGCCCTATCCCTAAGGTTTTGCCAAAGAATGATTTCTGCATCCGTAGGGTTAATCCGGTTCTCACGGGCAAAGGCTTTTAACAGGTGATACCTGTCTGAAGCTGCCCATTTTAATTCATTGATCATATAAAGAAGAAAAAACAGCAGACCCAGCAGACCCAGCAGACCCACCCCCGACCCCTCCCGTCAGGGAGGGGTCGGGCTGGCGCGGAGATGCAGGGCGCGAAGGTTGTCTTTTGTTATTGTGATACATAGAGGACAGGAAAGTCTCCCCTTCGGGGAGATTTAGAGGGGTCCTCCCCCCTCCCTTACGGGAGGGGTTTGGGGGTGGGTCTTTTCCTATTCAACTGATTCATCGCCATCTGTATGCCTGCGAGACAGAAGGTTTTGATGGCGGCGGAGGTTTGCTTGGTGCACTCGGGGATGAGGGCTTCCTGATCGTCGGTGAAGCGGCTGAGGACGTAATCGACCTGCTGACCGGGAAAGAAGTCGTTGCCGACGCCGAAGCGCAGGCGGGCATACTGCTGCGTGCCGAGGATCTGCGCGATGTGTTTCAGGCCGTTGTGACCGCCGTCGCTGCCGCTGGGTTTCATGCGTAGCTGTCCGAAGGGCAGGCCGATGTCATCGACGCAGATGAGGAGGTGCTCCAGCTCGATCTTCTCATGCTGCATCCAATAGCGCACGGCATTGCCGCTGAGGTTCATGAAGGTGCTGGGTTTGAGGAGTATGAGTTGACGGCCCTTGACGCTGATGCGCGTGATGAGGCCGTAGCGGCGGTCCTCCCATACGGTCTGCTTGCCCTTGTCTTCGTTGACGGAAGCAGCAAGGGCGTTGACCATACGGAAACCGACGTTGTGGCGTGTGCCTTCGTATTCGGGTCCGATATTACCGAGACCGACAATAAGGAATTTTTCCATAGGAACTAAAACAGGCCCGGACCCACCCCCCGCCCTCCCTGTAAGGGAGGGAGTAGAATGCTTGGAAAAGGCGGACCCACCCCCCGCCCTCCCTGTAAGGGAGGGAGCAGAATGCTTGGAAAAGAGTTTTTTAAGGAAGGAGAACATTAGGGGTGGGTAAATGGTTAAGGGTTAATGGGTTAAGGGTTAAGGGTTAAGAGGGTTCTTCGAAGTATCGAAGCGACCAGAGGTCGAGCGAAGAACTATATATGATGAAGACGCAAAGCCCTTGAGTGTTCCTTGCGTCTTCATATTCTTGAAGGTATCTGCTCCCTCCCTAACAGGGAGGGCGGGGGGTGGGTCCGCTGGGGGTAGGTTTTTATCCCTCAGCCTCCTCAGCACTTGCAGCGCTGCGAGCGTTACGTGTCATCTTAACCTGGCATACGACGACGCTGGGTGAGGTGACGAGTTCGAGTCCCTCGAAGCTGAGTTCGCCGACCTTGATGGTCTTGCCGAGCTCGAGGTTGGTGACGTCGATGTCGAGGCGCTCGGGGATGGCGGTGTGCACAGCCTTCACCTTGAGCTTACGTACGCTGGCAGCGAGCTTACCACCGGCCTTGACGCCTGCAGCGAGTCCGTTGAGCTTGATGGGCACTTCCATGACGATGGGCTTCTCGTCGGTGATCTGATAGAAGTCAACGTGCAGGACGTTGTCCTTGACGGGATGGAACTGAGCCTCCTTGAGGATGGCGAGGCACTGCTGGCCGTCGATGTCGAGCTTTACGGTGTAGATGTCGGGCGTGTAGATGAGCTTGCGGAGCTCGCCTTCGGTGACGCTGAAAGCGGTGGCCTTGGGCAGACCCTTCTCGTCCTTGAGTTCACCATAGAGGTTGCAGGGGATAACGCCCTGCTTGCGCAGTTGCTTGGCCAGCTTCTTGCCGCCGGCGGTACGTGCCGTACCTTTGATCTCGATTGTTTTCATTTCGTTTTAGTTTTTTGTGTTACTCTAAATGAATTTTGCTTCATTCGCCATCACACGGGGAGAAAGTGAAAAGTGAAAAGTGATAGAGTGAAAAATAAAAATCACCAAAGTTGTGAGGATTATCTTATTCTTCATTCATCATTCTTCATTCATCATTCCCACTCTCTGGCATGCCAGGATTGTGTGCTTTGATTGAAAGCGGGCGCAAAGGTAAGCATAATTTATGATTTATGATGGATGATTGATGAAGTTTTTTTCGTTTTGGCGTGTTTTTTATGATTTCCGAGCGTTTTTTCGTCGCTTTACGCGCGTGTATCATAAATAATGTGTAACTTTGTACGGTAATTATGCGACTACGAAACATGAAACACTTCAAGTATTTATTTACATTATGGGCTTTTGGCTCCTCCCTCCTCATCGTGGAAGCACAAACCGACGTGACGGCCACGTATCTCACGAACCCCTCGTTTGAGGCCGATGCCGCAGCTTGCACGGAAGCCGTGAAGAAGAGCGAGAGCGCCGACGGACTGCGCGGATGGGACGTCAGCACCATCACGGGCTGGACCACGACGCGCCCCGACAAGCAGCTGCTCATCACCGCCGACTGCTTCACCGACAACAACTTCGGTAAGACGGCGATTGCCGACGGGCAGTACGCCCTGTTCCAGCGAATGGGTTGGAACAACGGAGCCACCACCATAGCCCAGACAACCGCCGGTGCCGTGCCGGCAGGCAAATACAGCCTCACGCTGCAGGCCAAGGCGTTCTATGCAAACGGCGGCAGCAGCGCCGTGGTGCAGGTGAAAGCTGCCGGACGCTCGCTGGGTACGGCAACCATAGACTTCGAGCACGGCTCGGCAGGATGCATGGCCAGCACCGACTGGAAGGCGGTCAGCGTG
>JAEEHP010000050.1 GCA_016280855.1 Bacteroidaceae bacterium | reverse complement strand
GTTCGATAGGGCACCAGTTGTGGGGATTCTGCAGACGGAGCGTGTCTGCCGTTCCATCGGCATACTGAGCGACGACGATGCCATTGTCGATACGGCTCTGCATGTGATTGGTGCTGCCCGCCATCAGCAGATAGGCATGGGTGGCTGTACCAGAGAGCGGGATGGAGACCGCATCCGGATAGTTGTCCCAAAGTGAAGTATAGACGATATTACGGCCCGTCTTGGGATAGAGGAAAGGTATGCCCTCGCCTATCCCGACGGTGAGCTGACCGTCCGTCACCTTCTCGCGCAAGGCCGTATCGTCGATTTTCGCCATCATCTCCGGATGGCACCACTCTCCGATGCCGTGGACGGGAATCTGAAGCGTGGTATAGGGGGAACGGGGCGAGAGATAGAAATTCTTGAAGATATCCGATACCTGGCTGTTGAACTGGCTGCTGATATCTACCGGTCGTAGTTTGTCTGTTTCCACATCGTCGAAGCCATTTCCCCATGCCCTGCCGTCAAGGCGTTCAGCATAGATCAGGGGGCGTGGAGCTGCCTGATGCTTCGGACGCGACACGACGATGGTCTGCCGCTTCTCACTCGTTCCAAGTGTCTCCACATAGCCAAAGCCAGTGTTCTGACGGAGCACAATCTGTAGGGGCTGGGCGAAGTTCTGCTCTATCTCATAGATTTCCTTATTGCCTTCACGACGGAAGGAATACTTGAAATAAGGTGTCGATATAGAGGCATGTTTCCATTCGGCAGGGAAGCCCGGACGGAGGATGCAACGGCCATGGAGGGCATCGGGCACAATGCCATAGAGGCCCTGTATGAACGTGCGGGCGGAGATTCCCGTATTGTCGGAGAAATCACGATAGAGTTCACCGCGAGCCTTGTCGTAGTAGCTGATCTGTCCGAAGTTACCCGGACTGTCGCCGAGATAGGCCTGATCCATGATGTTGCCCTTGACGAGCCTGAAGCCTTCCTCGCTGCGCCCCGCCTGGAAATAGGCCAGTGCCATGTGCATCACCTCCTCGGCTGCCACGTTGTTGATGCTCCAGTCGTAGGGCAGCCAGTCGGTGGTGCTGAGGGTGTAGAGGGCTGGCGCCTTGCGCGACTTTTCAGCCATGACCACAGGGATATGGGGGATGCAGGAATCGACATACTGCGTAGCGCGGAAGGCCATTTCCTCGGTGGCTGCGCCACAGTCGATAGGCATGTAGATGGTCCACAGGGCCGCATGGTCGTGCGTGCGTTTCAGTCCCATGAAATCCTTATACTCAGCCCAGTGACCACGATGTTTCAGCCACAGCTGCTCATTCATGGCCTTCAGGGTCTTCTCTGCCTCTTGCTGGTAGTAAGCGGGATCTTCGCCAAGTATCTCGGCGATACGGGCTGCCAGAGCGAAACCCCGATAATTGTAGGCCGACGAGTGGGTGACGGCCCCACTGTTATAATAGAGGGCATCACTGGCCCAGATGCAGCAGTAGGCATCATAGAGCCCGTCGTCATCAGGGTCATAGTTGCGTTTCTCCCAGTCGAGATGGCGCTTCAGCACGGGCCACATCTTGCGCATATAGACCGTATCGGCATCATACTGGAAATGCCACAGCAGTTCGTCGATATAGTTCAGGTTCATGTCATAGTGGTGCATGATGTCACGACGGTTGGGATTGCGGCAGATATAGCCATTGGAGTACATCTGCGTGCCCCAGGTCTTGGCGGCACGAGCCAGTCCCTTTTCAGGATCCTGCGTCGGATGAGGAATCACAGGCTTCACATCCGTCACCTGACTGTTGGCATAGGCCGTGAAATGCGAGATGGCCCGGTCGGGCATACCGAGCACATCACTGAGGAAGCCTGCCCGCCACCCATTGAGTGTCATGCGCCAGACGATAGCGCCATGCAGCCACACCTCTCCATCCCATGCGCCGTCGGCAGCAGCCATCAGCGTTCCGCCAAGTGTGTTAATATAGGGGTCGGGGGTGTCGAAGACAATCTGACTGGCCAGCCAGTCATGGTGTTTCATGGCCTTATCGAAGAGCTCCTGGGCAGCAGTCCCCTCAGGAGTATGGATTGCATACGCGCCTTTTCCATCGACAGTCACCAGCGCGTATGTCGCCCCTGTGCCCACTGGCCAAGTGACCGTCTGTTTGTGAGTCTCTTCTGGAGCAGGGTCGAAGCCGTCTCTTGGATCTGCGTTCATGTCACCCCAGCGATGAAACGATTTTACCTTGACATCGCACACCACGCACTCCAGAGTCGCATCCACAGGGAGCCCGTCAGCCTGAAATGCCCAGATACCGGCCTCTCGGTCGGGCATGGCCAGAGCAGTTATCGACAAGGTGCCCTTACCGAAGGCAGGATCAGCCAGCCGATAGGTGCGCATACCGGCATTGTAGCGGGCCTCGCACTGAGCCGTGTTCTCCAGTTCAACGGTCGTTCCATTCACATGCAGGCGGAAACGGACATTCCGATGGTTCTTTCCCCGATAGGTGCCGAAGATGGGACGGTCGCTCGTCTCTATCCGGAAGTCGGTATATCCGCCATAGAGCGCACGGGTATAGCGGTTAGTGCCGTTCACACACACGATATCACGCCCGTCAGGGTGATACTGCAAAGTTCTTGGTTTGGTAGCTGTCTGTGCCGAGAATGGCAACAGGATGGCTGTTGCAATAATTAGTAGCTTAGATTTCATATCCGTTTGGTTTTCTGCGTGCAAAGATAGACAATCTCCCAGAAACGCCCACTAGTTCTATCAAAAACCAAAGACTTTCTCGCAAAATTTGTGGATATCGGACAATTATACACGATTTTTATACAAAATTGCTATTTTATTCCCCTTTTTTTTCCTAATTTTGCGGCAGACTAATATAACGCCAATATGACAAATAGAACTTTTATCCTGATTCTGACAATCACTATGCTGATAGGCTACGTATTCCTGCCAGTCACATTTGAGAATGGGGTGCCAATGATTCACTGGCAGGCAGAATGGCAGCTGCCTCAGTGAGTTCAGTTCTTTGTCTCCGAAACGAAACAAGAAGAAGATGAAATCAGTTTGCGTCCTTACTGCAGTTGTCCTGTCGCTCATCTCTCAGGTGTCAGCGGCTCAGACCCCGTTGGCCTTCGGTTTCGACCATCCGCAGGACTCGGCCCGCACAAAGGTGTGGTGGTTCCATGGTGAGACCATTGGCACCCATGAGGGTAGCACGGCCGATCTGGAGGCTTTCAAGGATAAAGGCGTCGGGGGCGTCGTCTATTATGATCAGGTTCACGGCGATGGCGAAGGGGCTTTCAAGGTGTTTTCGCCAGCGTGGTGGGACGAGTTGATATTCTCTTCGCAAGAGGCCAAGCGTCTAGGTCTCTCATTCGAAGCTAACTGTGGCAATGGCTATGTCGCTGGCGGCAAATGGATTACGCCCGACAAGAGCATGCAGTCGCTGGCCTGTACGGAAACAGTCGTGGAGGGCGGCAAAGATATAGACATCCTGCTGCCGTTGCCTGAGCGGATGCCCGGCGGATGGCATCACGACGTCGCAGTAATGGCTGTACCCTATACGGACGCCCTGTTGGCAGAAGTCCCGATGACACGGTTGTCGATAGCCTCCGACAAGCCTTTCGTTGCCCGCAGCATCACCTATGAGGTGACGGCTCAGGGCAAGGCGCGCACCTCGTCAATGCAGGTGCCCCCGTCGCACTTCGAGTTCCCTACCCGACCTGGAAGTTTCTTTGGCTGTGGGTTTAAGAAACTGCCCCCGGTGGCAGAACTACACGCCTCAGACGACGGCCGTCTATATAGAAAAGTGTGCGACCTCCGGCCCCGCTACCGTAATCTGGGAGGCATCAAACAACAAACCGTCTCGTTCCCTGCAGTAAGCGCCTCTTATTTCCGTATCGTGCAAAAGGACAGTACGGTTACCTTCAGCCATGTGAGGCTTTCCGCCCGCGCATCGATTGATGCCTGGCAGGAGAAAGCCAGTTTGATATCAGAGTTTATCTCTGCCGACCATACGCCAGCCTATACACCAGATGAGTTAGCTGACTTTTCTCATGCTATCGACCTGACCGCAAAGCTGGGAGCCGACGGAACGCTCCGTTGGCAGCATGCCCCGAAAGGCAAATGGCTCGTACTGCGTTTCCTCTCCGTCTCCAATGGCGGGCATACCAAGCACGGGCGCAAGGAAGCACTCGGGTTGGAGTGCGACAAGCTCTCTGTCGAAGGAGCCCGTCTCCAGTGGCGGAGCTATGTCAAGCCGGTCATCGACAGCATCCGTACCCACGGTGGCGCCTTACAAGGCATCTGCATGGACAGTCATGAGGCCGGTCCGCAGAACTGGACGGTAGGTTTTGAAGAAGCATTCCGTCAGCTTCGCGGATATGACATGAGAGCGTATCTGCCCGTGATGGCTGGCTATGTGGTGGAGTCGGTAGAACGATCTGACAAATTCCTCTATGACCTGCGCCGCACCATCAGCGACCTGATAACCGACCGCTACTTTGGCGAGTTCAACCGCCTCTGCCAAGCCGAAGGCCTCACACTGACGGCCCAGGCCATCGGTGGCGCGCTCTGCATGGCCGGTGATGCCATCGAGGTGAAGAAACTGGTGGATAAGCCACAGGCTGAGTTCTGGGGTTACCAGACCGAAGGCAACTACGACATCAAGGACTGTTCCTCAGCAGCCCATCTCTACGGCAAGCTGATTGCCTCTGGCGAGGCTTTTACCGATGTCACCTACAGACATACCCTTGCCGACATCAAGAATCTCGCCGACTATGCATGGTGTTTCGGCATCAACGAACTGGTGGTTTGTGCCGTAGCCTACCAGCCGTGGCTCGACAACCGCCTGAACACGGCCAACGGACGTCAGTACGTGCTGAATCGCAAGAACACGCTGTGGCCCATGAGCCGTCCGTTCTGGGACTATCAGGCCCGCTGCTCATGGATGATGCGCCAGGGCAAGCCAGTAGCCGATGCCTGTATCTACTTAGGTGACGATGTACCGATGCGCACGCTCAGCCACAGACTGCCCGACTTACCGCAGGGCTACGACTTCGATGCCTTCACCACCGATGCCCTTCTGCATCGGATGAGCGCCAAGGACGGGCGTATCAGCCT